>DATLUO010000080.1 GCA_035533075.1 Pirellulales bacterium
GTCACGTTGGCGCTCTCGACCGGCTTGTTGAGATAAGCGAACAGGTCGGCGATCTCGTCCAACGTGAGCGAGTTCAGCAGCCCTTCGGGCATGGCCGACTTCTTGCTCGGCGCGCTCTCGCTGATGTCGACTTCGTCGATCATCACCTTTTCGCCGTTCGATTGCAGGACCGTCACCGCGCCGTCGCGGCCGCGATTTGGTCGGCCATCATCCGATCGACGGCAGCTTCGTCAAACCGCGGCGACCGTTCCGCTGGCTCGTCATCCAACGCGGTAAGCAACGTCGGCGAGGCGTCTTCCTGTCTTTCTCGGTCACCGCGCGAGGCCGCCGCGCTGCCCGGCGACGACGGATCATCGCTCCCCGGCTGATCTTGGTTCGCCAAGCGAGCGTTGCCCGTCGATGAAGGATCGCTCGGCGACGGCTTTGCGTCGGGATCCAGCAAATCAACGTCGGCCGGCAGGCCCTCGCCGAGCGGCCGCGCGATCAACTCGGTCATGGCCGTCTTGGCGTCCGTCGTGCGATGCGCGGTCGGCGTGCCAACGCCCATAGGCACCTGTTGCGATGGACCAAGCTCGTGTTGGCGCCGATATTGAAGTTCCGAATGCCGTAGCGCGTGTTCGCCGCTTGGTAGTAAAGGTTCGGCGACAATTCGGGCGGCAGATTTTCGCCGGGGAAGGGAGGCCGGTCGTTCGGTATCCAAGACGGATGGTTGAAGGCCAGCGCGTCGTTGGCCGCATAGCTGAGATCCACGGGAACGGCGCTGCCGGTCGCGCCGACCAGGGCAATATCCGCCGGATTGGTGCTGTTCGAGGGTGCGGCTGAGCCGGGCAGTGCAACCAGACCGCTTTGATTGATCAACGACGCGTCCGGGGACACGTTCCCAAACTCGCTCGTGCCAGGCGCCAGGCTCAACGCGAGGCGTTCCTCCAGGGCTTCAAATCGTGCGGGATGCGAGAAGCCATGCCGACGGTCGTGCCGTGGCTGACCTGCGCCGCGGCCCCGATGAGCCCCTGTTTGCCAAGCCTTGGCGAACTGCCACATTTTCGCACTGCGCCTGCAGGGCCGAGTCTCGAACGTAAATGCCTGTTTGCCAAGCCTTGGCGAACTGCCACATTTTCGTCCCCCTTTCTCACTTTCTCGTTATTGCTTGCAATGCCAAGCTTTGTCCCTACAATCGCAGGCAGCGGGTCTCGGCAGACGACGGACCGACGGATCAGGGTCGGCAGGCGAGAAGCAGAATATGGCGAGCGCAAAGCGACAGCTCGAATTCGATCTGGCGTTTGCAGCGATCGGCCCGGAGGAACCGGTCGCGGCAGCCAATTGGAGCAATGGCCAAACAGAAAGGAATTCGCCCATGGCCAAGTGCGGGGAGGCAGCGTGCGCCAAATTGCGCGGTGGCTATTACACTCCGCCCGAGGTCGCCGCGTGGCTCGCCCAATGGGCGATCCGCTCTGCCGACGATCGTGTTTTGGAGCCCAGCAGCGGAGACGGCGTCTTCCTGGAACAGGCGGCCAAGCGACTTTTGAGACTGGGCGCCTCACCGGATGCCGTGCTGAAGCAGATCGCCGGCGTAGAAATTGAGCCGGCGGAGGCCCGCAAAGCCGCCGTGCGAATGGAAGGCATTCTGGGACGCGAGCCGAACGGTCAGGTCGCGCGTGCCGACTTCTTTCACTGGCTGACGGGGCACTCCCAGGAGCAGTTTGATTGCGCCCTCGGCAATCCCCCCTTCATCCGCTACCAGAACTTTCCCGAGCCGTCGCGATCGCGCGCGATGTCGCTGATGAAATCGTTCGGGCTGCGGCCAAACAAGCTCACCAACACCTGGGTGCCGTTCGTCGTGGGCAGCCTCGCCAGACTGAAGCGGGGCGGCCGCCTGGCGATGGTGCTGCCCGCCGAGTTGCTGCAAGTGAGCTACGCGGCGCAGTTGCGGCGTTTCTTGGCAAATCATTTCACGCGCATCCACATCTTCGCCTGCAATCGGTTGTTTTTTGATAATGCGGAGCAAGAGGTGCTGCTATTGTTGGCCGACGGGTACTCGCCGGCCGCCGCGTCTCAGTGCCTGATCGAGTTGATCGAAGCCGACGACGTCGACGGCGTGCTCTCATCGACGCCGAACCACAGAGACGCCAGCGAATACAGCGTTCTCGACCACGGCAGCGAAAAATGGCTGAAATACTTTCTTAAGCCGGTTGAAATCGGTTTCATGCGCGCCCTCAAGACGCACCAGGGCATCACGCACCTTGCCGAGCACGCCGAGATCGACATCGGCGTGGTCACGGGCCGCAATGAATTCTTCGTCGTTCCCAAGTCGACGCTCGAGGAGTTTAACCTGCGGGAGTTCGCCGTCAATCTCGTCGGCCGCTCGTCGCAGTTGCGCGGTGCAATCATCGGCGACGAGGAGTGGCGCGAAATGGCGGAGGGCGGCAAACACGTGCATTTGCTGTTGCTGGGCGGCCCGCGGAGCGCGGCGCTCAACGAGGGAGCCAAGCGGTATATCGCAACGGGCGAGAACCGCGGAGTCCACACAGGCTACAAATGCGCGTTGCGAGCACCGTGGTATCTCGTGCCCTCAATCTGGGTCCCCGATGCCTTTTTCTTCCGGCAGATTTACGATTTTCCGCGGGTCGTGCTCAACAAGGCCGGCGCGATTTCCACGGACACGATTCACCGCATGCGATGCCGGAAAAAACCCGTCGCCGTGCTGCAGAGCCTCTACACCCATTTGACCGCGGCCTCGGCAGAAATTGAGGGCCGCAGCTATGGCGGCGGCGTGCTGGAGCTTCAGCCAACCGAAGCGGAGCGGCTGTTGATGCCGAAGAAACTTGGCGACGGGTTGCCGCTGCCTACGGTTGACCAAATGATCCGTAAGGGCAATCTGCCGGACATCCTGGCGGAAAACGACCGACTGATCCTTCGAGAGCTCGGACTGACCAAGGGCGAGTGCGCGATGCTCAAGGCGATCTGGGAGAAGATGCGCGAGCGTCGCCGGTCGCGCAAGCGATAGTCACTCTTCGTGGGACGTTTCCTTGTCGGCTTCGAATTCGGCCTCGATCTCCGGTTCGTCAACGTCGTGCGGCGGCAGCCCCTTGTATCGTTCGACGTAATGCCGCTCGACTTGCCCCGAGAACGACTCGATGCGCAAGGGCGATCCCTCGGCTGGCCACGCCTCGTCGAGCGAGCCATCGTTTGGGTTCCATAAAACAAGCGAGATCGCTTCCGCCTTGTGCGCGCTGTCAATGGGGCCAATCCGTCCGGTAAGCCGCTCGAGGGTTCGCGTCAGCGCCAGCCGTTGCGTCGGAAGCAAGCACGGTTCAGGTATGATCACCATGAAGGCGACCACGGCATACGGGAACCGCGTATGCACGGTCGTAGCCTCCGTGCCAAGATCGTTGATCATGTTCTGATAGTTCTTGCCGACGCTCTTCGTGTCGTTGAGCGTCTTGCTGTCGAAGGCGATCCGCACGCCGTCCGGACGGTAGCCGACGTCAAAGTTTTGCGGCCTCACGCCTCCCACGATGCGGACGGGCCCGACTTCGACGACGTCATCTGCCGACGGCCGAATATCGAACTGGCTCGGCGTGACGATTTCGACGTTTCCCAGCATCGTCGCCAGGGCCGCGCCAACACGCGCGTCAAAAAGATTGCCCAGCCTCATTGACGAGTAGGGCGGCTTCTTTGGGAGACTTTGCTTGAGCTGCCAATGCTCACCGAACGGTCGCAACTCGTCTTGAGCGACAACAACCGGAGGCATCTTACCCAATGCTGCCATAGCGTAACGCCCCTTTACTTCATCCGCTTCACGGATGGCTGCAGGGTCACGTTGGCGCTCTCGACCGGCTTGTTGAGATAAGCGAACAGGTCGGCGATCTCGTCCAACGTGAGCGAGTTCAGCAGCCCTTCGGGCATGGCCGACTTCTTGCTCGGCGCGCTC
>DATLUO010000081.1 GCA_035533075.1 Pirellulales bacterium
CGACGAGCCCGCCGATAAGGTGATCTTCCACCTGCCCGTCACAAGGCCCTGGTTGAGGCAGCTCGTTCTGGGCCTGGCCCTGCACTGCCATAGTTCGTTCCGTGGCATTCAGGATCTGCTCGGCGACGTGTTCGACACCTCTCTGTCCATCGGCACCATCCACAATGTTCCACAACGCGGTGGCTCAAGCGCGCGAGGCCAACGCGCGGCCGGATTTGTCGCGGGTCCGGATCGGCGCTCACGACGAAATCTTCCAGAACGGCCGACCCGTCTTCGGTGGTCTCAATGTCGAGTCGACGTACTATTATCTGCTCAGCTTGGAAGACCATCGCGACGCCGAAACGTGGGGCGTGCGTCTCTTGGAGAGGACGGTCGAACGAAAGCTGAAGGTGATTCGCAGCCGCTGGCAGTCTTGACGTCCCTGCCCACATGGCCTACCGGGACGCCGACGTCCCGGCGCGCCGGGGCTCGCCGAGCCGGCCACAATCGGGCCACGAAAGGCCAGTTTTTGGCCGCCGGAACGGCTTTTGGCCGCTTCCAGCCCCGGTTTTCGGCTTTTTTTGGCCTCCGGGGGCATTTTTCGGGTTGCTTTTTCGCTTTTGTCGGTTTTAATCGTCCCGTCCCCACATTTTTCGGACGGACGTGCGTTTTGTTCTATTTCCCTGGTCCCCGCGAGGAGGATTGCGAAACTATGGCGAAAGCCCCAGCAGCGACGGGAGCGAAAAAGCCCAAGGCTCCCAGCAAGAGTGAAGTGTTGAATGCCATTGCCGAAGAAACCAATGTGCCGAAGAAGGACGTGGCCGCCGTCCTCGACGCATTGACCACCGAGATCCAAAAGGCGATGAGCAGCCGCGGTCCGGGAATGTTTCAGATTCCCGGCCTGGTGAAGATCACCCGCAAGAGCGTGCCGGCCCGCCCGGCGCAGAAGAACGTGCCGAACCCCTTCAAGCCCGGCGAGTTCATGGACCGCCCCGCCAAGCCGGCCTCGAAAAAGGTGAAGGTCATTCCGCTGAAGAACCTGAAGGCCATGGTCTGACGACTTGTTCGATCGGCTCACGGACTATCCAGCCCGGCACGCGGCACTTCATCGCTCGTGCCGGGCTGTGTTCGTTTGCTGTCGACGATCAGCGTGACCGGCCCGTCGTTGACCAACGCCACCTGCATCGTTTGCCGAAACCGGCCGGTGGCGACTTCGATCTGCGCGGCCCTCGCGGCGCTGACGAAGACTTCATACAGCCGCTCGGCTTTTTCGGGCGACGCCGCGGCCGCGAAACTTGGCCGGCGGCCGCGCCGGCAATCGCCCAACAGCGTGAACTGACTGACGACGAGCATCGCTCCGCGAGCTTCGCGGAGCGACAAGTTCATCTTGCCGGCCTGGTCTTCGAAAATGCGCAGGCCGGCAAGTTTGTCGGCCAGCCAGCGCGCGTCGTCTTCGCCGTCGTCGGCAGCCACTCCCAACAGCACCAGCAGGCCGCGGCCGATTTCAGCCACGACTTCGTCGCCGACGCGGACACGTGCTTCCAGCACTCGTTGAACGCAAACTCGCATGGAAATAGGGTACAGGGATGAGGGAACAGGGGAACAGGGTAGAGGCGTCAGGCGTCAGGCATCAGGCGTCAGGCATCAGGCGTCAGGCATCAGGCATCAGGCATCAGGCATCAGGCAATTGCAACTTTGCGATTTGCAATTTGCAATTTCCCTCTCACTCCTGTTCCCTGCGCCCTCTAACCTGTACCCTGTAACATAATGACGCCCGTCCTCCTGCTCGCCGTCTATTGCACGCTGATCTTTGCCGCCGCGCTGTCGGGCGGGCTGCTGCCGTTTTTGTTTCGGCTCACGCACGTCTGGTTGCAGCTCATCATGAGTTTTGTGGGCGGCGCGATGCTGGGCGTTTCGCTGTTGAGCCTTCTGCCGCACGCCTTCTATGAGTTCGACGGGGCCATTTATCCGGCGGCCATCTGGCTGTTGGCTGGATTCTTGGCGATGTTCTTTGTCGAACGGGCATTCCACTTCCACCACCACGATGCACCGCCGCAGGCCGACGCCTGTGAGACCGCCGGACAGCACAAACACCACGATCGCAGCCATCACTCGCCTGCCCATCCGCATGCGACGGAGCCGCGGCGGCTGACCTGGACGGCCGCTCTGATCGGCCTGGCGCTGCACAGCATGATCGACGGCATGACGCTGGCGGCCAGCGTCGTCGCCACGTCGTCGCACGAAATGGTGGAGGCGTGGACCGGCCTGGCCGTGTTCCTGGTGATCGTGCTGCACAAGCCGTTCGATTCGCTCACTTTGGGTTCGCTGATGCTGGTCGGCGGGCAAACGGCACGGACGCGGCACGTCGTCAATTTTTTTTATGCCCTGGCGGTGCCCACGGGCGCCGCCCTGGCTTACTTCGGCGTCGAGTATGAGGCCGGCGGCGGCTCGCAAGTTTTGGGGCCGTTGCTGGCGGTCGCGGCCGGCACGTTTCTGTGCATCGCGACCAGCGACCTGCTGCCTGAACTGCAGTTTCATTCCCACGACCGCGTCAAGCTTTCGGCCGCCCTGCTGGCCGGCATCCTCCTGGCCGGCGTCATGGTCTGGTTTGAAGAGTCAGGCCATTCGCACGAACACGGCCCGCCGGTAGGAACGCGGCACGGGCACGACGAGCCGTGAGCTGCGTTCGCCCGGGTGATTCACTGGCCCGCCCTGGATTGATCAACGAACCGCGGCCCCTCAATTTGACTTCGGTATCACCGACTCTCGGCGAGGCAGTATAGCGCGTGCTCGCCGCGCAGAAACAGCTCATCACCGGCGATTGCGGCCGACGCGCTGAAGGTGTCGTCGAGTTGGTTGCGGGCCAACAGCCGCGGCGTGTCGCTATGGCTGATCACCAGCGTCAAGCCGCTGCGATCGGTCACGTAAACACGATCGGCCGCGCCGACGGGCGAGGCATAAACCTCGCTGACTCCGCCCAGGCGAAGCGGCCCTGGCCGGTCTTCGCCCGTCCGCGCATCGACTCGATTGAGGATGCCCTGATAGTGCGTGAGGAAATAAAGCGTGTCGCCGTACAACAGCGGCGACGGAACATAGGGCGTTCCGCGCGAGCGGCTCCACAGCACCTGTTCGCTGCCGGTGATGTCGCCCTGGGCGCCTTCGAGGCGAATCGCCAGCAAGGCACGCTTGTCGTAACTGCTCCCCACATACACTACTCCGCGGCTGGAAACCGGCGAGGCCACGATGTTGGCCGACAGGCCGCCGCACTCCCACAGAATCTTGCCGCTGGCCAGATCGTAGCCGCGCACGCGGTTGGTGCCGCTGATAATGACCTGCGGCTTGCCCGCCTGTTCGACGATGATCGGCGTAGCCCAGGAAGTGACTTCATCGCGTGCGACTTTCCAACGCTCGTCACCGCTCCGCTTGTCGAGGGCCACCACGAACGACTGGCCCTCATGGTCCCAATTGATCACGAGCGTGTCGCCGTAGAGCGCAGGCGACGCTCCCTCACCGTGCCCGTGCAGCGACTGCATGAGGCCAAAATCCTTCTGCCAAAGCACTTCGCCGTCGAGATCCAGGCAGTAGAGGCCGAAGGAACCAAAGAATGCAAACAACCGCTCGCCGTCGGTGACGGGCGAATGCGAGGCCAGGCTCGCAGTGTGGTGTCCTTGCTCGTGCGGCAGCGCTTCGCGCAGTTCTCGTTGCCAGAGGATGTGGCCGTCGCCCCGGTCGAGCGCCAGGGCCACAAACCGCTGCCGGCGGGTCACGGGCAGATTGTCGTGATTGCCCGGAGCCGTGCTGGGCCGCGGCGGCATTGGGTCGCCATAGGGCACGGCAGCGGTCAGAAACACGCGGTCGCCCCAGACGATCGGCGTCGAATGTCCCAGGCCCGGCAATGCGACCTTCCAGCGGACGTTCTTCGTTTCGCTCCACTCGATCGGTGGATTGGCCTTCGGTGCGACGCCGTTGGCCAGCGGTCCCCGCCATTGCGGCCAGTTCTGCTCGGCATCTTGGATGCGAACAACGGTATCCGCGGCAGCGGTTGGTGCCGCCAACAAGAGGAACGCGCAGAAGAAATCGAAATAGCGACGAGCCATGTGGTCATTGTGACAGATTGTGGCGGAGACGGTGCCGTGGCGGCGAGTCGGTCCCTCACGGCTGCGGCAGTTGCGGGACCGTCGGGGGCCGAGGCGGGAAGAACTCATCGCCGCGCATTGGCTCATACGGCGCCTGCCGTATCAGCTCGACAGCGCGATTCAGCGCGTTGACGACATATCCGGCCAAGACGACGGGCCAGCGATCTCCCTCGCCAATCCCCATCTCCCGGCGGAATGCCGGATCGTCTAGTCTGTCCTTCGCCCAGGGGTAGGCGTCGTCGAAGCAATGTTGGACCAAGTCTCCGACCCGATCCTCTGTAAGAATCCCGCGCTCCGCTTTCAGTGAATGCGCGAGCTGCTCGACCAACTCCTCATCGAGCCCAGCTACGACGCGAAGATCACCTACCATTTCGGGGGGCAGCGCGCGCCCGCTGACCTCGTCTGGGACCAACAGAAATTCATCGGGCATAGCGACTGGCCTGGCTTTTATCGAGGGCGGTTTTAGCCGACGGCGAGGTTTCGCTCACCTCTAATAATGGCATCGTCAACGTGCATGAGGCAAGCCCTTGGACGGCATCCGACGACCAAAAAGTTCCTAGAAATCTACCAACCGGCAAAGTCGGAGGCGATGAGGCGCCATAATGCGTTCCACCAGGCGATCTCGCACGCGGATCCATCCGATAGCCGTTGACGAGCAGAGGGCGAAAACAATCGCCGGCAGAGCGATCAATCGAAAACCCAAAATGGTGGTGGGTATTCTTCATGCCAGCAATCCCCTGATCACTTCGCCGTGTACGTCCGTCAGGCGATATTCGCGGCCTTGGTATTTGAAGGTCAGACGCTTGTGGTCGAGGCCCAATTGGTGCAGCACCGTGGCGTTCAGGTCGTGGACGTGGACGGGGTTCTCGGCGATGTTGAAGCCAAACTCGTCGGTCTTGCCATAGCACACACCAGGCTTGATGCCGCCTCCCGCCAGCCACATACAGTAGGCGTCTTTGTGATGGTCGCGGCCGGGCGACGTCTTGACGCCTTCGCCGGAAATGCCTTGCCGCAACGGCGTGCGGCCGAACTCGGCGCCCCAGATCACCAGCGTTTCGTCGAGTAGGCCGCGTTGCTTGAGATCGCGGACCAGGGCGGCCATGCCCAGGTCGACGTCGCGGCACTTGGCCGGCAGCCGTTTGGCAAGATCGGCATGATGGTCCCAGTCGGCGTCGTAAAGCTCGACCAGCCGCACGCCACGCTCGACCAGCCGCCGGGCCAGCAGGCAGTTGCTGGCGAAGGACGGCTTGCCCGGCGTCGCGCCGTACAGAGCGAGCGTCTCGGCCGGTTCGTGGCTGATGTCAACCAGCTCCGGCACCGACATCTGCATGCGAAAGGCCATTTCATATTGGCTGATCCGCGTGGCGATCTCCGGATCGCCCACGGTGGCAAGCTGCCGCTGGTTCAACTCCTGGACGGCGTCGAGCACGCGGCGGCGGTCGGCGGCGGCGTGGCCCGGCGGATTCGACAAGAACAGCACCGGGTCGCCGCTGGAGCGAAGCTGGATGCCCTGGTAGACGCTGGGCAAAAAGCCCGCCGACCAGAGCGAGGTGCCGGCGCCGCCGAGCGGCCCCGATTGCAGCACGACGTAGGCCGGCAAATCCTGACTTTCTGAGCCGAGTCCATACAGGACCCAGGAGCCAAAGCTCGGACGGCCGCCGCGGCCGAAGCCCGTGTGCAGGAACATTTGGGCGGGGGCGTGATTGATCTCGTCGGTGTGCAGCGAACGGACAATCGCGATGTCGTCAGCCACGCCCGCAAGCTGCGGCAGCAGCTCGGAGATTTCCTGCCCGCTCTGTCCATGTCGAGTGAACGTGAACGGCGAGCCGGCCAGCTTGAGCTCGCCGCCGATGAAGGCGAAGCGCCGTCCGCGAGTCAACTCTTCCGGGCAGGTCTGGCCGTCGCGTGCGTTCAATTCGGGCTGGTGATTGAACAGATCGAGCTGCGATGGGGCGCCGATCATGTGCAAATAGATGACGTGCTTGGCGCGCGGCGGCAAGTGGCCGGCGTGCGCCGTCAGCGGGCCCGTCGGTTCAGCCGATGCTGCCGCCGCACGATCTTCGTTCAACAGGGCGCCGAGCGCCACGGCGCCCAGGCTCAGGCCCGAACGACCGAGGAAGCCGCGTCGCGTCAGGTTTTGGAGGTAGGTGTTGATGGGGTGCATGGCTTGGGATTGGAGGCGTAAAGCGTATCTACTGTGGCGATCTGGACTTCGTCGGCTTCGACCTCGAGCTGGCTGCCGTTGCTGAACAGGACCGAGTGCCGAAAACAATCGGGCCGACTGCCGAGGTCGACTTCGTCGTACATCCACTGCATCAAGGTCGCACGAAACTCGCTTGCAAAAGCGTTGCTGTTGAGACGGACCTTATCGACCGTGCGGTAGGTCATCAACACCGTGCCGCTCAGTGGGGAGTCGCGCTTGAGCAGAATCGCGAAGAAGGGCCCGGTCTGACCCATCCAGAATACTTCTGCATCGTGCAGCCTCACCCCGTCGAGAAGTTTCAGCGCCGAATCGGGCAGCTTGTCGCGCACCGCCGCCAACCGACGCTCGTACCGGCCCTCCGCATCTTCCCAATCGGCGTCGGCGGCGTCCATGTCAGCGACGTCAGGCCGCTGCAGACGCACATAAAGATCGGGGGTGAAAAACTTCATTTGCCCTTTCTCGCCTTGGCATTCGCCGTTTCATAAAATGTATGACCGTGTGGCGGCGGACTGCGTTGCTGGAAGTGTGGCAGGGCCATCGCGCCCGCCGACCAGGTGTGTTTCTGTTGTCGCATCCACGGGCCTACCGCTTCTTCGATTCTTAACGCCACTTGCCGATTCGCCTGCGCATCGTCGCCACAGACCACAACGTCCTGACCACCGTTGCGTCCGCTGATCGCCGTTGCCGTGTCAATTTCGCCGCCTTTGATAACGGCCCCGCTGCCATCGGTAGCCCTTGTCGCGAGGTGGATTGTCGTAGCGGCCGGTGGGACGTGCTGCTGATCTCCGTTGGGTTGGTTCAACGTTATTGTATCCCCGTTGGTGCATCAAGTCGCCGGTCGTCAGCAGGTCGTGTTAATTCTTGGTGATCGTCTCATCCAGGTTCAACAGGGCCGAGGCCACGGAATACCAGGCGACAAGCTGGTCCGTCGGACCGGCACTCGCAGCGCCGGCTTGCTCGGCCAGTGTCTTGGTGGCCGCCTGGCCGGCATGGGCCGCGGCCAGTTGCCCATCGTGTAATTGTCGCAAGACGGCCAGTTCCGCATCGTCGGGGTTTCGCGCCAGGCACAACCGCCAGGCATATCGCAACTGTTCATCGAGCGGCGCATCGGCGCGCTCGCGCAAGACACGCCCGGCCAAGGCAAAGGCTGCTTCCACATACACCGGATCGTTGAGCAGCGTCAGGGCTTGCAGCGGAGTGTTGGACCGCGAGCGCTTGACGGTGCAAGCCAGCCGGGCATTCGCGTCGAAATTGACGAAGCTCGGATAGGGCGAAGCCCGCTTCCAGACGACGTAGACGCCGCGACGATACCGCTCGTCGCCAGGGCTGACGATATACTCCAGCGGCTGACCACCGACTTTCGTCCACAAGCCGTCGGGCTGAGGAGGGCGAATCGGCGGTCCGGTCGCACGCAACGAGAGCAAGCCGGCGATGGCCAGGGCGTTGTCGCGAATGGTTTCGGCGGCGAGGCGGAACCGCGGCCCACGGGCGTAAAGCAGATTCTCGGCGTCGCGGGCCAACTGGTGGGTTGTCGCCCGTGAAGATTGCCGATACGTCGCCGAAGTCACGATCTTCCGCAACACGTTCTTCATCGACCAACCGTTCTCCATCAACTCGACGGCCAGCCAATCGAGCAATTCGGGGTGCGTGGGCGGCTCGCCCTTGATGCCGAAATCTTCGAGCGTGGTCACAACGCCGTGGCCGAACAATTCGGCCCACCAGCGATTCACCACTACGCGGGCCGTGAGCGGATTGTGGCGATCGACCAGCCAACGGGCCAGCGTGAGGCGGTTGGGCGGTCCTGCCGGCAGCGGGTGTAGCACGGGCGGAACAGCGGCCTGAACCGGCCCGCCGGGCGTGCGGAAATCGCCCCGCGTGAAAATGCTCGTCGCTCGCGGCGCCGCCAACTCACGCATCACCAGCGTGGCCGGCTTCTTCAGCGCTTGCTGCGATTTTTGCAGCGCATCTCGGCGGGCACGCAGTTCTTGCGCGGTGGCGTCGCGCTCGAGCCGGAAATCGAGCAATCGCGAGTGTTGCGCGTCGCTGCGCGCCTCCGCCGCGGTTTTCAAAATCGCCGCCACCTCGGCCGGCAGCGACGCGGCCCCAGGGTCGCCCGTCAAAGCCGAAAGACGCAGCCGGCCAAGGGTGCGGCCAGTGCCAAATTGTTGCACCAACGTGAAGGTCAGGCGCGTGCCGCCTTCGTTGCCTGGCAAGGAAGGCACATCGAAAACCGCCCAGTGTGGTTGATGGAATCGGGGTGCGATTGCCCAGCCGGTCTTCGGTCGCTCGTCGAGTGCGGCGGCCAGCGGAAAGTTCGCTTGCTCAAAGCTGGCACTTCGGGCGACGAGCCGCACCGGCTGCGGCGGACGACGGTCGTCCAGCGGCGCCGCCGTGACGGCGAACGTGTTGAGCACGAAGTTCGGTCGATCGGCGTCGCCGCGCCCCGGCCCCATGCCCGGCAACGCCGGATCGGTCAACGCGTCGAGTCTGATGCCCGTGATGCCGCGCAGCGTGGTCTCCACCACGATGGTGTAGGTGTCGACGTTCGGGGAATCGTCGACCAGCAACACCGAATCGTCGTCGAGCAGCTTGTGCGCGGACCCTTCGGCCGATTGGAATTCGGCGATCTTGAGCGCGTGCGTGGTCGGCGCTCGGTCCACTTCGCCGGCCAGCGTCGCTTCCCAAGCGGCCAAATCGCCGCCAAGCTCGCCGCGCCGCGCGGCAATCGCCTGGTCGATTTCCTGCATCTCGCCCTTCAGCCGCTGCTGCTCGGCTTCGATGGATTTGTCGGCCAGTTCCAGCGACGGACCGAGAAAACGGATCGAACCGGGCACATTCGGATTGCTGCGGTCGGCCTCGATCTCGGTGTTGTTGAAGAAGGCCAGCAAGCCGTAATAATCTCGCTGCGTGAACGGATCGTACTTGTGGTCGTGACACTGGGCGCATTCCAGCGTCGTGCCGAGCCAGACGGTCGCCGTGGTGTTGACGCGGTCGATGACCTGGTTGGTGCGCGTTTCTTCGGGGTCGGATCCGGCTTCGACGTTGGTGGTCGTCGAGCGATGAAAGCCCGTCGCGATAAGCTGCGATTCGGCCGCGCCCGGCAATAGATCTCCGGCGAGCTGCTCGACCGTGAACTGGTCGAACGGCATGTCTTCATTGAGGGCGCGAATCACCCAGTCGCGATAAGGCCATAGCTCGCGCAGATCGTCGCGTTGAAAACCGTGCGAATCGGCGTATCGGGCCAGATCGAGCCAGGGCCGCGCCCAGCGCTCGCCGAACTGCGGCGAGGCCAGCAGCCGATCGACAAGCTTTTCATAGGCGTCGTCGCTCGCGTCGGCGACGAACGCGTCCACGTCGGCCGGCGAGGGCGGCAAGCCGATGAGATCGAGCGACACGCGGCGGATGAGCGCCGTGCGGTCGGCATCGGGCGAATGCGGCAAATGTTCGCTCTTCAATCGGGCCAAAACGAAATCATCGATCGCATTGCGGCACCAGGCACTCTCCGCCACCTTGGGCCGCGCCGGCCGGACCGGCGGCACGTAAGCCCAATGGGCGACGTGCTCGAGCTGAGCGGGCCAGACGGCACCGGACTCGATCCAGGCACGCAACGTTTCGATCTGCCGCGGCGTCAGCGGCTTGCCACGGGCCGGCATGATGTCGTCGTGGCCTTCAGGCAGCATGACGCGACGCAACAACTCGCTTTCGTCGGGTTTGCCGGCCAAGATCACGGCCCCGCTACCGCCGCCCGCCAGGGCCGACTCACAAACGTCGAGCCGCAAGTCGCCTTCTTGCCGCCGCGGTCCATGACATTCCAGGCACGAACGTTCAAAGATCGGGTAAACATCACGCGCAAAATCGACCACGGGCGTTTGGGGTTCCGCCCGAACGGGACTGGAACACGCGAGCACGGCGAACAACACCGCGACGCAACATCGAAAAGTCTGTGGGCTGAACATGATGCAAGATGCCGGGTCACTACGGCGCGTTCCGTAGGTTGCTCCATTATGCCGGATGTCGCCCTGGATTTCACGCCAGTGACGGAAATCGTAGAAACGGACGGGGCCGGCGGCTATCATGGCGTGCCACGGAACCGAGGTCACACATCAGAGGCGTTCTTTTTATGCATTGGGTTCAGGTCTATGATCCTTTCCATTCACCTTGGATCTCGACCTTGGCCGCCGGAGTGCCGATCATCGCGCTGTTGGGTTTGCTGGCGCTGGGCATGCATGCACATCGGGCGGCGGTGGCAGGGCTGGTCACGGCACTGGTAGTGGCGATGGCCGGCTTTGGCATGCCCGCACGCGCCACCCTGGCCGCCGCTGGCTATGGGGCCTGCTTCGGCTTGCTGCCGATCGGCTGGATCGTGGTTGCCGCGGTCTTTCTCTACCACCTGACTCTCCGCTCCGGCCAGTTCGAAATCGTCAAGCGTTCGGTGGCCGCGATTTCGCCCGACCGGCGGCTGCAAGCGCTCCTGATCGCCTTCTCGTTCGGCACGTTCGTGGAGGGCGCGGCCGGCTTCGGCACGCCGGTGGCCATCTCGGCGGCACTGATGATCGGGCTGGGCTTCTCTCCGCTGTATGCCGCCGGCCTGGCGTTGATCGCCAACACGTCGCCCGTGGCCTTCGGGGCGCTCGGCACTCCCATCCTCACGTTGGCTCAAGTCACCGGCTTCGATGAAATGCTGATCAGCAAGATGGCCGGCCGTCAGCTTCCCCTGTTTTCGCTGATCGTGCCGGCCTGGCTGGTGGCGACGATGGCCGGTTGGCGCGGCGTCGTCGGATGCTGGCCGGCGATCGCCGTTTGCGGCGGGAGCTTTGCCGGGTTGCAGTTTCTGACTGCGAACTTCCACGGGCCGACGCTGGTGGATGTTGTCGGTGGGCTCGGCTCGCTGGTTTGTCGGACGCTGTTCTTGAAAGTCTGGCGGCCGCGAGAGGTGTGGCGATTTGCCGATGAGCCGGTGCAGACGGTTCTCGCCGATCAGCCGCCGTTGCGCGTCGGCCAGGTCGCTTATGCCTGGATGCCTTGGGTGTTCTTGTCAGTGATGGTCTTGCTATGGGGCTGGCCCCCGGTCAAGACGGTTCTCAACGGAGGCCCGACGGACCGGCCCAACCTGCTGGCCGGCCGAAGCAAGCTCTCTTTTTCGGTTCCCGGCTTGGACAAATTCGTCTATCGCACGTCGCCTGTGGCCGTCGTGCCCGCCGGTCTCGATCACGCGGCCGAACCGGAGAAAGCGGTCTACGATTTCAACTGGCTGTCGGCCACCGGGACGGGCATCTTTCTGGCGGCCATTCTTTCGGCCGTGTGGCTGCGAATCGGGCCGAAGCAGTTCATGGAAATCTTCCTGAGCACCGCCTGGCGAATGCGGTGGGCGCTGCTCACGATCGCCTGCATGTTGGCCTTGGCGTTCGTGACCAAGTACAGCGGCAGCGATGCCACGATGGGGCTGGCGTTCACCCGCACCGGCTGGTTTTACCCGTTCTTCGCGCCGCTGCTGGGCTGGCTGGGCGTGGCTCTTACTGGGTCCGATACTTCGTCGAACGCGCTGTTCGGCAGCTTGCAACGGATTACCGCGGAGCAGCTCAATCTCAATCCGCTGTTGATTGTGGCTTCCAACAGCACGGGCGGGGTGATGGGCAAGATGATCGATGCTCAGAGCATCGTGGTGGCGGCGGTCGCGACCGAGCAAACCGGCGGCGAAGGCAGGATCCTGCGGTTCGTCTTCTGGCACAGCGTGACGCTGGCGGCGTTGATTGGGCTCTTGACGATGTTGCAGGCCTATTGGCTGACTTGGATGATTCCGCAGGCGTCGCCCTAAAAATCCCCCTCGCCGCAACCCATGTCGGGGAGTTAAGATAACATCGGTGAGGCGTGGTTGAACCGCATCGACGCGTGGCCGAGAGAACAACATGGATAGCTGGGACCTTGCCCTTTGGGCGATCGCCGGTTACGTGGCGGTCTTCACGCTGGTGCGGTTGATGAATGCCCGGCGCACCAAGGTGCTCGGCGAGCTGCGCGAGCGTGCGGCCGCGCAAGCCAGCCGCGCACCGGCGACCGAAGAAGGCGAGGCAAAGAAGTAGTCAGGCTTTCGGCCTGACGGAGTTTTATGTCAGGCCCGCAAGCCTGACTGGGAATATGGGTCGGAAACTATACATCGAAACCGTCGGCTGCCAGATGAACATGCTCGATAGCGAGCTGGTGGTCGCCAGCCTGCGCAATCAGGGCTATGAGCTGGTTTCGACGCCCAAAGAGGCCGACACGATCCTGTTCAACACCTGCAGCGTCCGCCAACATGCCGAAGACAAAATCTACAGCGCCCTGGGCCGCCTGAAGCACGCCAAGACCCGTCATCCCGACAAGATCATCGGCGTGCTGGGGTGCATGGCCCAGAAAGACCAGCGGCTGATCTTCGAGCGCGCCCCCTACGTCGATCTCATCGTCGGTCCCGGCCAGCTCCACCAGGTGCCGGCCCTTTTGCAGGAAATCGCGGCCGGCGGCGGGCCGCGGATGGAGGTCAGCCTGGGCCGCAAGGAGGGCAACCGTCACGAAGTGGAAGAAAGTTTCGAGAGTTACGACCCGCTGCGCGACGAGCAGATGCGGCCCACGCCGTACCAGGCGTTTGTGCGGATCATGATCGGCTGCGACAAGTTCTGCACCTATTGCATCGTGCCCAGCGTGCGCGGGCCGGAGCAAAGCCGCCATCCCGGCCAGATCGAGGCGGAAGTCCGCCGGCTCGCCGCCGAGGGCTGCCGCGAGATCACGCTCCTGGGGCAAACCGTCAACAGCTACCGCTATCACGCCGACGGACGGACCACGCGGCTCGCTGATTTGATCAGCCGGCTGCATGAGATCGACGGTCTGGACCGCATCAAGTTCGTCACGAACTTTCCCAAGGACATGACCGACGACCTGTTGCAGGCGGTGCGCGATCTGCCCAAGTGCTCGCACTATTTGCACGTGCCCGCCCAGAGCGGCTCGAACGAGATTCTGCGCCGCATGAAGCGGAACTACATGGTGGAAGAGTATCGCGAGATGCTGGGCCGCATTCGCGAAACAATTCCCGACGCGGCGGTGACGAGCGACTTCATTGTCGGCTTTTGCGGCGAGACCGACGCCGACTTCGAAGCGACCGCAGAGCTGGTGCGCGAGTCGCGGTTCAAGAACAGCTTTATTTTCAAGTACAGCCCGCGGCCCGGCACGAAGTCCGACGAGTTGTTTGCCGACGACGTGCCCGAAGAGGTGAAGCGCCGCCGCAATAACGAGCTGTTGGCCATCCAGAATACGATCAGCGAGGAAGACAACCAGGCGTTTTTGGGCCGCGAGGTGACGGTGCTTGTCGAAGGGCCGAGCAAGAGCAGCCGGAAGCACGCCAGCGACGGCGAGGCATTGCAGCTCACCGGCCGCACGAATTGCGACCGCATTGTGGTGTTCGAGGGCAACCGCCGACTGATCGGGCAGTTTTTGCCGTTGGTCGTTTACGATGCGAATGCGTTTACCCTGTTCGGCAGCGTGGTGACCCAGCACGTGGGACCGGAGATATTCGAGTTAAGGGTAGCCAATGGAAGATCCGGACCGGGGAATCCACCAATTATGGCGGGAGCCTTGGGAGGGGCTGCATCGCCATGACTCCAAGCACTACTGAGGCAACGGTCGAGCAGCAAAATCTTGCGACGCGAATTGAAGGGTTTTATCACTTCTTGAACGCCAAGCAGTGGCAGAAATGCTTTGACCTTGTCGACCCTAAGCTGAGGGACGCAGGTGAAGTTGAAATTGCGGCCTACACCAACTCGCTCTCGTCATTCTTTGCGAAGCACGGGCCGATGGTGAGTCAGACCGTTGAGCGTCTGCGACTCTACGTGAACGCTCCGAATAAGCATGACGACCGAGATTTCGCCTACGGGCTGGTCGCGTTGGAAGATCGGGAACATCATTCCCTTAAGATACGCGAACGTTGGGTGAAAGCGTCGGACGGCCGCTGGTACACACGGACGGCGGGCATGGTGTAATTGAAATTTGAATGTACGGATTTCGCGTCCGGCTGCCACTATTAAGGATGACGGTTCGATTCACTCCCTTTTACCGGCGGTTCTGACCCATGCGATTGACGCTCCGCACGATGCTGGCTTATCTGGAAGACCTTCTGGAGCCGGCCGACGCCGAACAGGTCCACAAGAAGATCGAGGAAAGCGAATTCGCCACGAGCCTGATGCACCGCACTCGCGATGTGACGCGGCGGCTGCGGCTGGGGGCGCCCAAATTGCACGGCCGGGGCATGGGCTTCGATCCGAACACGGTGGCCGAGTATTTGGACTACACGCTCCCTTCGGAGCGGGTGCCCGACTTCGAAAAGGTCTGCCTGGAGTCCGACGTCCACCTGGCGGAAGTGGCCTCGTGCCACCAGATCCTGGCTCTCGTGCTCAGCAAGCCGGCGGAGATTGAAGGCGGCAGCCGCCAGCGGATGTACGAATTACTCAGCCAAGCCGATGCGACCGCGGCCGCGCGGACGGCGGCCAAAAGCGAACGCACGTTGGCCGAACGGGCGGCGCGGTCGTCTCGCCGCAAGAAAAAACGCCGCCGCCCCAAGGTGCCCGACTATCTACGCGAAGCGTCGGACACGCCCGCCCGGTCTCGGCCGTGGGCCGTAATGCTGCTGGCCGCGCTGGTGTTGCTGGCCGCCGGTATTGGCGTGGCGAGCTTCTGGCCGCAGATTTCGGCGCATTTCCGGAACGGGGAGGTGGTGGCGCGGGTCGAGCCGCCCGACCATGTCGCCGACGTTAACCATCCGCCGGAAAACGCAGGCGGCGTCTCCGCACCGCAGTTCCAGAATCAGGCCCCAAGCCGAACGGCGGACCAAGAGAAAACGCCCTCCGGCGCGCAGGAAGCCGCATCGTCGGACAACAAGTCTGCGGACAACAAATCGGCGACCGCCGACCGGCACACCCCGCCCGAGCCGTCTCAGGAACAGCCGGCCAAGGCAACGAAGGACGCGAACGCGAAACCAACGCAGACCGGCAACGCCGACGAAAGCACGATGCCCGAAAAGGTCGCGGCCGAGAGTTCGGCGGCGCGCGAGGGCCCGCAACCGGCACGGCCGGGCCGCCCGCCAGCGGCGTCTGACGAAGAGGCAAGCCACACGGCGTCGAGCACCTCCAAGCGGCCCGTCGAAAAGGAGCCTGCCGACGAAGGACCGGCCTCGGAGGCGATCGGACGACTGATTACCGATCAGGACGTGCTCTTGCGACTGGCCGGCGACGACTGGCAGCGCGTGGCCGCCCGCGGCACCGTCCATGCCGGCGAGCGGCTCATCGGGCTGCCGACCTATCGCCCCAGTGTGACCATGAGCAACGGCGTAACGCTGCAATTCGTCGGCGGCGCCATCGCGGCATTGGGGCGGCCGGATGCCGATGGCACGCCCGAAATCCGCCTGACGTCGGGGCGGCTGCTGCTGCTGACCGTCGCCAAGCCGGACACCAAGATTCGCTTGCAGGCCGGCGACTATGCCGGAACCATCGAGTTCGGCAAAGAAGAAGCCGCTTTGGCGATTGAGGTCCGTCCCTTATTGCCCGAAGGCGCCAATCCCGAAGAAGAGGCGGCTCCGGCCGCGGTCGACCTGTATCTGGCCAGCGGCCAGGCGACCTGGACCGACCGCAAGGGTCGCAGCGATACGATGAGCGGGCGGGCATGGCGCTCGCTCGGCAGTGCCAAGACCGGCAACCGGCCGGCCGAGGAGCTGCCCATCTGGATCGAAGACAGCGAACTGAATCCGACCGACCGACGGGCGTCGGAGGAAATCGAGAAATTCCTGCGTGCCGACAAGCCGGCGACGCCCGCCCTCACGGAGCTGGCCACGCACCGCAAGATCGAGAACAGTCTGCTGGCCACGCAAAGCCTGGCCCTGATCGATGAATTTGGCCCGATCATTCCGCTGCTCAACGACAAAGCCTATCGCATTGCCTGGACCTCGCAGATCGAATCGCTGCGATCGGCCCTGGCGCGGGGCACCGAAACCGCCGCCCTGGTGCGGCAGGCCTTCGAGAGTGCGCGCGGCAAAGCCATGGGTAGCGACCTGTATCGGATGCTCTGGGGTTACGACTCGCAGCAACTTGAAGACGGCGCAGCGGCGCAGCTCATCGAGTGGCTCGACGCGCCCGACGAGCAGCTCGACTACCGCGTGCTGAGCTTCTGGAATCTGCACCACATCACCGGCCTGGGGCTGTATTATCAGCCGGGCGACCCCGAAAAGCAGCGTCGCACGTCGATTCAGCGGTGGAAGCAGAAGCTCGAATCCGGGCTGATCGTGCCCAAAGCGGCGTGATGCTGGCAAACCGGACGGCGGCAAGTTACAACAATGGGGAAGGACCGTTTCGTCTTCCCACGCCCCCGCTCCCATCCACCGAGGCATTTTGCCATGAATCGAAAGCCGCCCGAATCGCCTGCCCGACAAACTCGCCGTAAGTTTCTTCGCACTGGCGCGACGATCACCGCCTCCGCCTTCGCGGCCCCGATGGTGATACCGCGGCACGTGCTGTCCGCTCCGGGCAAGCCCGGCGCGAACGACCGCATTACGGTGGGAGCCATCGGAGTGGGCGGCCGCGCCAAGCTGCTCTTGCAACAGCTCCCGGAGTCGGCCCAGATCGTGGCGCTGTGCGATTGCAATCTGCCGCGGGCCGACGAGTTCAAATCGAAGGCCAAGCAAGACTGGCCCGTCTATCAAGACTATCGAAGTTTGCTGGAGCGAAAGGACATCGACGCCGTGATCGTCGGCACCGGCGAGTTTCAGCGGGTGTTGCCATGCATTCACGCCTGTCAGGCGGGCAAAGACGTCTATGCCGAGAAGCCGCTGACGCTCTACGTGCGCGAGGGGCGTGCCTTGGTCGAGGCGGTGCGACGCTCCGACCGCGTGCTGCAGGTCGGTTCACAGCAGCGGTCGATGGCCATGAATCGCGTGGCCTGCGAGCTGGTCCGCGGCGGCGGCCTGGGCAAGCTGCTGGAAGTGCGGGCCATGAATTACAGTAATTCGTCGCCGGCCGAACCGCGTCCGGCGGCGGCCGTGCCCGACGGACTCGACTGGAATATGTGGCTCAACCAGGCGGCCGAGCGGCCTTATCATCCCGACTGGATGGGCTGGATGCGGTGGCGCGATTTCGCCGGCGGCGAGATGACCAACTGGGGCGCTCACGGCGTCGACCAGATCCAATGGGCGCTGGGCATGGACGGCAGCGGGCCGACCGAAACGCGTCCCCTCTCGGCCGGACCGAACGGGCAGGTGGCCATGCGGTACTCCAACGGCGTCGAGGTCAAGTTTGTGCTCGAACAGGGGCACGGCCCGATGGGCGGCGCCGTGTTCGTCGGTGAAAAAGGCAAGCTGGAAATCAACCGCAACAAGTTCACATCGAATCCGCCCGAAATCGCCGAAGAGCTCAAGAAGAAGGTCAACGTCGAAGAAGAAGAGCGGAAGTGGAGCGATCAACTGGCCCTCTGGCAGGCGCGCTGGCACATGCAAGACTGGCTCGACTGCATCCGCAGCCGCGAGCGGCCCGTGGCCGACGTCGAGATCGGGCACCGCTCGATCACGGTGTGCCATCTGGCCAACATCACTCGCGCCCTCGGCCGCGAGCTGCGCTGGGATCCGGTCCGCGAACAGTTCGTCGGCGACGATGAGGCCAACGCGATGCTCGACCGACCGCGGCGCAAGGGATTTGAGTTGCCGACGGTCTGAACGGTTCCTGACCATCTGCGTCAGAAAATCAATCAGCCGCGCCGCATCGTCGACCACCAAGTAGGGCGTGACGCTAGGATGACCTTCGGGAATCGGCTTAACGGCCATGATCGGCGGTCCTCACCGTCTTTTCCGTCGCCGTCGCCGTGGCGAGGCGGAAGGCGGCGCAAGCCAGGGCCGCGCCAGAATGACGGATGACGCCGGAAGCCCGCGCCGGAAACATACCACCGCGGAACTCGTCCACGTACTCTTGCCCGCCGCCCGCCATGCCGAAGCACTTGCAGCGACAGATCGAGCTACTCAAGCAGAAGATTCTTTTCGTCGGTTCGATGGTGGAAGGGGCGATCGCCAATGCCGTGGCCGCCCTGGTGGAACGCGACGAAACGCTGGCCGCCAAAGTGCTGGAAGAAGACGCCGAAATCGACCGCATGGAGGTCGATGTCGAGGAAGACTGCCTCAAGATTCTGGCCCTCTATCAACCGGTGGCCGTCGATCTGCGGTTCGTGGTCGCCGTGCTCAAGATCAACAACGACCTGGAGCGGATGGGCGACCTGGCCAAGAACATAGCCAAGCGAGTGCTCTATCTGGCGAGGGTCGACCGGGTGGACGTGCCCGTCGATTTCCGCGGTATGGCGGTGCGTGCTCAGGACATGGTCAAGCGGAGCCTCGACGCCTTGGTGCGGGGCGATTCGGCGTTGGCCCACCAGGTGCGCCAGGACGACGACGAATTGGACGCCATGCGGCGGACGGTCCACGAGAAAATCCGCGTCGCTATCCGCGAGCGGCCGCAGCAGACCGAAACGCTGATGAAGCTCTATTCGATCGCCAAGCACCTGGAGCGGCTGGGCGACATGGCGACCAATGTGGCCGAAGACGTGATCTATATGGTCGAGGGCGACATTGTCCGCCATCAGGACGAAGAAGCCTGAGCGGGCCGGCAAAATGGGCAGGAGGGCCAAAGCGGGCGTGTTCGGCGGAATGTTTGTTTCGCAAAAAGTCGGGTAATTCTCCGCCGCCGAGGGGACCGAACTAAGCGAAGAGTGCCGATTGCTCGTCAGAAGCCGGCTGGTGCGCCGCGCGGATTGGATCCGCCGGCTTTGGCCGGGCCGCCTTGCGCGGCGGGTTGGGAATTGCCTTCGTGTCACGCATCTCGATTATCATCCCGACGTTGGAAAACACCGAAGCCCTGGAAAGCACCCTGCTTTCGGTGCTCGAACGCCGTCCGCCACGAAGCGAAATCGTCGTCGTGTTGGGCTGTGTTTATACAGACCCCTACGGCCTGAAGGACGAAATCCGTTTCGTTCAGGCGCCCGACCGGTCGACGCTGGTCGACTTGGTCAATTGCGGCATTGCCGCCGCGCGGAGCGAGGTTGTCCATGTGTTGGCCTGCGGAGCGACGGTCGACGACGGCTGGACGCTCTCGGCGGTACGCCGCTTCGAAGACCCGCACGTGGCCGCGGTCGCGGCCGTGGTGTTGGACGCAACGGCACCCGCGCGCGTGATCGCAGCCGGCTCGACATGGTCGTGGGGCGGGCACTCGGCGGCGTCGGCCCACGGTTGCCCGGTTGAAGCCGTCGGTGTGATCGGTCGCACGTGGGTTGGCCCGCATCTGGCCGGCGCGTTTTATCGCCGCGGCGCCTTCGTCGAGCTGGGATCGCTGGACGCCACGTTGCCGGCCGAGCTGGCCGCCGTCGACCTGGCTTTGCGAATGCGGCACGCCGGCCGGCATTGCGTGCTTGACTGCGAGTCGAAGATCTTCGTCGATCCGCGACTTGTGGGCGGCGACGGTTTCTTCCGGCGATCGCGGCACAGCGAACGGCTGTTCTGGCGACACGCCCGGCAGCGCGGTTGGGTACGCAGCCTGTTTGCCCACGGCTGTCGCGTGGCGGTCGAGGCGCTGACCAGTATTCCGCGGCCGTGGCTCGTGACGCAACTCGTCGGCCGCATGGCGGGTCTGTGCGACGGAACTGCTCCGCAGATTTCGCCGATCGCGCCTGTGGCGGAAACAAATGCCGCTACGGCCGTGAGCAATCCGGCGCGGCGGGTTGACGCAGCCCATAAATCGCCGGAAGAGAGAAAGAAAGCTTCTCGCCGTTCAACGGGCCGCCATAAACGGCGCCAGCGGAAAGAGATCATCTAAGGCTGTCGGCCTGGAACGTCTGCGCCGCAAGGGGGCTCACTCCCGTCGCGCGGCCACCTGCCGCAACTCGCGGGGCAGCGGAAAATAGACCTCTTCGGGACGCACGCTCCGCGATTCGACGCTGGCATCGAACCGCTTGCGCAAGAACTCGATGCAGTCTTCCACCACCAACTCCGGCGCGCTGGCCCCGGCCGTGACCAACACCGTTTCGTGGCCGCGAAACCAACTGACGTCGATGTCGGCCGAGCCGTCGATCAAGTAGGCCGGCACACCGTTCTCCGTCGAAATCTCGGCCAGCCGCTGGCTGTTCGAGCTGTTCTGGCTCCCCAAAACCAGCACCAGGTCGGCTTCGCGCGAGAGCACCTTGACGGCCTCCTGCCGGTTTTGCGTGGCGTAGCAGATGTCTTCCTTGGGCGGGTTGGCAATCTGCGGAAAGCGTCGTCGCAGCCGCTCGATGATGCGGTTGGCGTCGTCCACGGAAAGCGTCGTTTGCGTCAGGTATGCCAGCTTGGCTCCCGGCGGCACCTGCAGGCGATCGACGTCGTCGGGCGTTTCGACCAGCACGATCGAGCCGGGTGCTTCGCCCATCGTGCCAATCACCTCGTCGTGCCCCTCATGGCCGATCAGCACGATCGTGTAGCCCTCTTTGGCGTAGCGGATCGCCTCCAGGTGGACCTTCGTCACCAAGGGACACGTGGCGTCGATCGTTTGCAGGCGGCGTTCATCGGCCAGCCGCCGAATTTCGGGCGAAACCCCGTGGGCCGAGTAGAGCAGCACCGCTCCCTCGGGCACTTCGGCCAACTCATCGACAAACACCACCCCTTTGGCGCGGAACGTTTCGACGACGTAGCGATTATGGACGATTTCGTGATAGACGTAGATCGGCGTGCCGTAAATCTCGATGGCCAGATCGAGGCTTTCGATCGCCATGTTCACGCCCGCACAAAAACCGCGCGGGCCGGCCAGGATGATTCTCATAACGGTTTGTCTCGGAGGCGAGGATTCATCATAATACATCATTGGGGGGCGGTTGACCATTTGAACGGACGCTGATGACTTCTGCTGTATTCGCCGCGGAATTGGCAAGGCACGGCCCCGCCGCCGCGGTACGTGAGCCGCCGTCGCTCGCCGCCAGCCGGGACTATTGCCGGCGTCTGGCCCGCCGTCATTACGAGAACTTCGTCGTCGCCAGCCGCTTGCTGCCACGTCCGCTCAGGCAGCACTTCGCCAACGTCTATGCCTATTGCCGCTGGTCCGACGACCTGGCCGATGAAACCGCCGGAGCGGAAGAAAGTCTCGCATTGCTCGATTGGTGGCAAAAGCAACTTGAAGAGTGCTATGCCGGCCGGGCCTCGCACCCGGTGTTCGTGGCCCTGAGCGAGACGATTCGCGAGTTCGAGATTCCGCCCGGTCCATTGCGGGCGCTGCTGAGCGCCTTTCGACAAGACCAGCGGGTCACGCGGTACGAAACGTTCGACGATCTGCTCGATTATTGCCGGCGGTCGGCCAACCCGGTCGGCCGGCTGGTGTTGTGCTTGGGGCGGGTCCACGACGAAGATCGCGGCCGCCTTTCCGATTCGGTTTGCACCGGCCTGCAGCTTGCCAACTTCTGGCAAGACGTGGCCGGCGATTGGCGACGCGGCCGCATCTATGTTCCGCTGGAAGACGTTCGCCGCTTCGGCTTTTCGGAAAGCGATTTCGCGGCCGGCAGATCGAACCAGGCTTTTCAGCGGCTGATGGCCTTTGAGGTCGAGCGGGCAGAAACCTGGCTGCGCAACGGGTTGCCGCTGATCGAACGCTTGCCCGGCTGGCTGGCGGGCGACGTGTGGCTGATCGTTCAAGGCGGGCTGAAAATCCTCGACAAAATCCGTTCGGTCGAGTTTGACGTCTGGTGGCGACGCCCGCGGGTGACGCGCTGCGACCAGGCACGTCTGCTGGCCGGCTACCTGGTGCGCCGCGCGACGGCGGGAAGAAGATGACCGTTTCGCTCGCCGCCAGCTACGACAACTGCCGCCGCCTGGCCCGCCGCTCGGCCAAGAATTTTTACTATTCGTTTCTCGTCCTGCCGCGCGAGAAACGCCGGGCGATGTGTGCGCTGTACGCCTTCTCGCGCCAGACCGACGACTTGGGCGACAGCCCCCGGCCGCTCGATCAGCGGCGGGCGGCCTTGACGCAATGGCGGGCGTCGCTCGACCGTTGCCTGAGCGGCGTCTACGACTCACCCATCTTCCCCGCCTTGGCCGACACGATCGAACGCTATCGGCTACCGCCGGAGCACTTGCACGCTCTGATCGACGGCGTCGAGATGGATCTCGGTTCCTGCCAGTACGAGTCGTTCGCGGACCTGAGCGATTATTGCTACAAGGTCGCATCGGTCGTCGGCCTGTGCTGCATCCGGATATGGGGCTTTAGCAACGAGCGGGCGTTCGAACCGGCGGTGAAGTGCGGCCTTGCCTTGCAGTTGACGAACATCTTGCGCGACCTGGAAGAAGACGCCGCCGCGGGCCGCGTATACCTGCCTCAAGAAGACCTGCGCCGGTTCGGCTACGCCGCCGATGAATTGCGGCGAGGCGTTGTCGACCGCCGGTTTCGCGAGTTGATGCGGTTCGAGATCGAGCGTGTCGAGCGGTTTTACGACGACGCGGCCGAACTGCACCGCTGGCTGTCGCCCGACGGCCGGTCGGTGTTCGGCGCCATGACGAGCATCTATCGCGGGCTGCTCGATGAAATCAAGCGTCGCGACGGCGACGTGTTCGGGCATCGCGTTCAGCTCACGGCGTGGCGCAAGCTGAGCATCGCCGGTCGCTGGCTGCTGGCGAGTCCCGGCCATGCGGTGCCCGCGCCGGCCGGGGCCAGGCGGCAATGACGCCCGACGCCGCCCCGCGCCGCATCGCCATCGTGGGAGGAGGCCTGGCCGGCCTGGCCGCGGCGGCGGCGCTGGCCGAACGGGGCTTCGAACTGGAACTGTATGAGTCGCGCCGGCGGCTGGGCGGACGCGCCGCCAGCTTCTACGACGCGGCCAGCGGCGAGTGGATCGACCATTGCCAGCACGTCGGCATGGGGTGTTGCACCAACCTGATCGACTTTTGCCGCCGCACCGGACTGTCGAAGCTCTTGCGACGCGACCGGGTGCTCCACTTCTTTGGGCCTGACGGCCGATGCTTTCGGCTGGCGGCCAGTCGTTGGCTGCCGGCGCCGCTACACTTGGCGCCGGCCTTGCTGCGCATGGGCTATCTCTCCTTGGGAGAGCGGGCGGCGATTGCCCGGACCATGCTGCGGCTCGGCCGCATCGGATCGGACGGCAACCAGGAAGCGACCATCGGCCATTGGCTGCGCGACCAAGGTCAAAGTCCGCGGGCCATCGAGCGTTTCTGGTCGGTCGTGCTGGTCAGTGCTTTGGGAGAGGATCTCGATCGGGCCTCGCCGGCGGCTGCTCGAAAGGTGTTCGTCGATGGGTTCCTCGCTGCCCGCACGGCGTATGAGATCGATGTCCCTCGCGTCGCGCTGGGCGAGCTCTATGGCGAGCGGCTGGAGGGCTGGTTGAATAGCCGCGGCGTGTCGCTGCAGTTAGGCACGCCCGTCAAGCAGATCGAAGGCGACGCCGCGGGCGTGAGCAAGATCGTGCTGGCCGACGGCACGCGGCGCGAGATCGACGGCGTGATTGCGGCCGTCACTTGGAAGCGGGTTCACGAGTTGTTCGACGCTCCGCTACTGGCCCGACTGCCCGAGTTGTCGGGCGTCGATCAGATCGAGGCGGCTCCCATCACGGGCGTCCACCTCTGGTTCGATCGCGAGATTACGCCCTTGCCGCACGCGGTGCTGGTCGGCCGGTTGAGCCAATGGCTGTTCAATCGCGGCGGCGCGTCGGCAGGACCGGTCGAGCACTATTATCAAGTGGTGATTAGCGCATCGCGGTCGTTGGCCGGACGCGATCGCGCGGCGGTGATCGACGAAATCATCGGCGACCTCGCTGCGATCTGGCCGGTGGCACGGGAAGCAACGCTGCTCCGCTGGCGGATCGTGACCGAACAGGCCGCGGTGTTCTCCGTGCGGCCGGGCATCGAACGTCTGCGTCCTCCGCAGCAAACCTCGATCGCCAACCTGGCGTTGGCCGGCGACTGGACGCGCACGGGCTGGCCCTCCACGATGGAGGGCGCCGTCCGCAGCGGCTACTTTGCCGCTGAAGCAATCTTGAACGCCTTTGGGCGCCACGAGCGAATCCTGGTGCCGGACATGAGGCCATCCTGGTTGGCCAGGCTGCTGCTGGGCTGCGGCGGACAAGAGGGATGGAAAGGCACGGCCTGAAATGATATTCTGTACACGCTGGGTGGATCGAAGGGCGTACTTTGGAATATGGGCGACGGGGACGTTTACGGAGCGACATGGTGAAAATCAAGAACGGGTCATCGCGGAAGCGGAATGGAAACGGCTCGCAAACCGCTTTGTTCGAGGAAGACGCGCGCGAGTCGGTCGTTTGCGGAGCGGGGCACGAATACTTGACGGTGCTCCCGCCCGCAGATGTGTCGGACACCCTGCAAGCAGTCCGCTCCCCCGTGAAAGTCGTCATGCTCGACCCTTGGTACAACAAGGGCTTTGGCGGTGTCCGCGACGACTATGACGAATGGCTCGCCGACGTCGTGGCGAAGTCGGGCAAGATCGCGGAGCACGTCTACGTGTGGGGCTTCCCCGAGATTATTTGGCGGCTGTTGAACAACCTTCCTGGCGATTTGAAATTGATTGCATGGTTGACCTGGTTTTACCGAAACTGCCCCTCGGTCATTCGCGGCTGGCGTTCGGCACAATACACCTGCCTGCACTTGGCGCGGGAGGATGCTCAACTCTATGCCGAGCATTTTTTGAACGACGTTCAGCTCGCGAAGCAACGCGAGGGCAAGTTGAGGTACATCCCCGGACCGCCGAGCGTAATCGACGTTCCGCTCAATATTGGGTTTGTCGGCAGGAACGAACAAACGGGGCATCCCTCGCAGAAGCCCGAAAAGGTCATCGAACCGCTGATTCAAATGGCAACGAAGCCCGGAGATACGGTTTTGGACCCCATGTGCGGTTCGGGGACGACGGGAGCGGTTTGCGCCAAGCTTGGCCGGCACGCGATACTGTGTGACATCTCCGAGGAATACACGGTGATTACCGAACAGCGGCTTGGGGTCACGCGCTGTCAATCGCCGAAGTATTCGCGCAAGAAGTCATAGACGGCCCGCTTTTCGCGCTCTGGCGCCGCTTGCACGATCGCGTAGACATTCAGTTTGCCAGTTGCATGGTCCCAGAAATTCTTCTTGACGACCTGGTGGCGACCGCAAAGCGCTTGCCAGGCATTCGGGTCATGGGCGTCCGCTTGGGGATTCATGGAATGCGGCGTCTTGTGATCGGCGGTCAGTTTTACGGTCCCGCCGCCGATCGGGTCTTGTTCACCCGCTTTCAGCCCGCACCGAACGCCACCGTCCTCCCATTCGCACGAATGTCGAGCGCGTTCCAACACCGCTTGCCATGTCTTGGGGGCGATTTTAACCCGCCTGCCCGACGTCGTTCGCCGTTCCGCCGACACCAGGCGGTACTCCGACCGCTTCAGTTCTTGGGTGTCGCGCGATGACTGAATGGTGTAACCGTACTCGACGCGGAGCTCAGACAGTCGCTGGTGCCAGTTTTCGGGAATCTTTCCCGTCACCGGATCCGCGGCGACCTCCAGGATTCGCTCGCGCGTTACGATCCTCCCGACGTTGTCGAGAAACAACGCTTCCAGACGCTGCAAGATCGACGCCTGGGTGTACTTCTTTTTCTTCGTGGCCATTCGCCTTGCACCGCGCGGGACCGCACTTCGCTTTGATCGACAGGCTGCGACCGATAGCTGAAGGCGTTTCCTGGCCGTGGGACGCGACGGCCCCCCGGAGCCGCCGAGCCCGGTTGGACCGGAGCACCGTTTGGCCTTATGCTGAAAGAGGGCGACCGAGAGCATATAAATCGGGGCGTTTAACGTAGTCGTTGCGAGGACTGAGCAGATGCCGCACATTGTCGTAGACACCACCGAAGCGGAACTGATCGCCGCTGCTGGTAGCACGGTACACGTGCGTGATCCCAAGGGACGCTTGGTGGGCTTTATTACGCCTGCCCCACCGGAAGAGGAGATCGCCGCGGCCAAGGCGCGACTGGCCGAAGGTCGAAAAGGCCCGACGTATACGACGGCCGAAGTCCTTGCGCATCTTCGCTCGCTTGAGAACCAATGACTCGCTTCACGGTCACGTGGTGGGATCCGGCTCGCGAGGAACTGACTGAAATAGGGCTGGCGGATCCTGGGCAGCCTCCAGGATTCGCTCGGGCGTCGCGATCTTCCCGACGTTGTCGAGAAACAATGCTTCCAGACGCTGCAAGATCAGGATCCGCTGTCTCTGGAAAAACGGCCCAGCTTACCGCATAATCCGAATTCACAAACCCCGCCTCCTCCGAACCGCACGCATAAGGGAAACTCTCGCATGACTCAACCGCTCAACGTCGGCATGATTGGCTACGGCTTCATGGGCCGGGCACACTCCAACGCCTATCGCCAGGTAAGCCAGTTCTTTCCGCACCAGCGCCGCCCCGTGCTCAAGGCCTGCTGTGCCCGGAATGAAGAGAAGATCAAGGCGTTTGCCGAGAACTGGGGATACGAGTCTTACGAGACCGATTGGCGGAAGCTGATCGAGCGGAAAGACATCGACCTGGTCGACATCGGCTCGCCGAACAATACGCACCGCGAGATCGTGCTGGCCGCGGCCAAGGCGGGCAAAATGATTCTTTGCGAGAAGCCGCTGGCCATGAATGTGGCCGAGGGCGAAGAGATGACCGCGGCCGTCGAAAAGGCGGGCCTGCCGAACATGGTCTGGTTCAATTATCGCCGCGTGCCCGCCATCGCGCTGGCCAAACAGCTTGTCGACGAGGGCCGCATCGGGCGTCCGTTTCACTACCGGGCAACCTATTTGCAGGACTGGACCATTGCCGAAGACGTGCCGCAGGGCGGGGCCGCGCTGTGGCGGCTCGACGTGAATGTGGCCGGATCAGGCGTGACGGGCGATCTGCTGGCCCACTCGATCGACGCGGCCGAATGGCTCAACGGCCCGATTCGCCGCGTGACCGCTGCCACCGAGACCTTCGTCAAACAACGGATGCACCAGGAGACCGGCAAGCTGGAGCCGGTCGGCATCGACGACGCCTGCATGTTTCTGGCCCAGTTCGCCAACGGCTCGATGGGCACCTTCGAGAGCACGCGCTACGCCCGCGGCCGCAAGAACTACAACACCTTCGAATTGAACGGCCAATCCGGCAGCGTTTTCTTCGATCTGGAAGACCCGCAATACCTGCAATACTTCAAGTACGCCGATCCGAAGACGGGGGCGAAGATCGAGAGCCATCTGACCGGCTGGCAGAAGATTCACGTCACCAACTTCGAGCATCCCTATATGAAGAATTGGTGGGTGCCCGGCTGCACGATCGGCTACGAGCACACGTTCATCAACGCCCTGGCTGACTTTTTGCAGTCGCTCGAGACCGGCAAGCCGGTGCAGCCCGACTTCCGCTGCGCGTTGCACACGCAAAAAGTTTGCGACGCCGTGCTGACCAGCGCCAAGAGCGGGCAGTGGGTGGAGATTGACTGACTTCCGCGACCGGGCAGGGGGCAGTATGCGGCCGATTTCGGATTGGACCGGCCATCGTGTCGGCTGTATGCTGGAATTGGGGGCGGAGTTGCCTTAAAAGTCGGAGAACCCGATGAAGCATCCCTACATCATCCAGCAGCTTTTAGTTGGCGAAAAGCACTCAAAGATCGAGGTGTGACCATGCAGCATATCGTCGTCGACAAGGTTGAGGCAGAGCTGATCCGCAGGGCGGGCAGAAGCATTCAGGTCTTGGATGCGGCCGGGAAGATCATTGGGTATGTTACTCCTGCTCCGCCAGAAGAGGAGGTTGAGCGCGTAAAAGCTTGGCTCGTCGAAGAGCAAAACGATCCGGTGTACTCCACCGAGCAGGTCCTAGAACATTTGCGGTCTTTAGAGAAATCATGAGCCGGTATAGCGTTGTCTGGCGGAGAAGAGCCGACAACCAGCTTGCTGAATTGTGGCTGGATACCGACGACCGCGCCTCGATTACCGCCAACGCTGACGAGATTAACCGCCGATTGGCCGAGCAGGCGCCGGAATGGGGCAACGAAATCATTGCCAATCTTCGGTGGATGGAGGTCTCAAAGTTGCGAGTCTATTTATGATCTCTGAGTTGGATCGGCGCGTCGACGTGGTTGCCATCTTTGCGCGGACAAGCGGCAGCAGTGATATTGAGCCGTAGATACGACATGAACTACTTCACCCACAGCGTTGTCGATGATCAGGAGGCAGCCTTGATAAAGAAGGCAGCGAAGATGGTGCAAGTGGTCGACAAGGAAGGCAACCTAGTCGGTTATGTTACTCCGGCACCGATTGACGAAGAATTGGAAAAGTGGCGGCAACGACTAACCGTCGACGAGCCGACGTTCACGACTGAGGAGGTGCTGAATCATCTACGTTCGTTGGAACAACAATGAGCCGTTTCACCGTGGCCTGGGCCTTACCGCGTTGGGCGAAGTTGCTGACGTATGGACCAAAGCCGCGAACCGCAACGAAGTCAGCTCCGCTGTTGACGTAATCGAACGAAAACTCCGCGAGAATCCGGCGGGGTTTGCTGACGGACAGGTTGAAGACTTGTATTTTCTGGCCGAATCGCCGCTGCGCGTTGGCTTCACGATTAATGACGCTTCGCGAACGGTAACCGTTGTCGGACTTGGAGTATTGCGCCAGCGATAGCCAACAGCGAGTTTTTTAACCAACGTCTAACGAATGAACTACTTCGCCCACGGCCGCCGGTTCACCGACGAGCCTTATTTTCTGGCCGGCACGGCGGTGCCCGATTGGCTGAATGTGGTGGCCCGGCAGGTCAAGGTGCGGTCGAAACATGCCCGGCCCTTTGTCGACCATGCCGATCCAAAGCTGGCGGCGTTGGCCCGAGGCATCGAGCAACATCATGCCGACGACCGCTGGTTCCACGAGACCCGCGCTTTCGCCGAGTTATCGTGGCACTTCACGGCCCAGATCCGCGACGGTCTGCCGGCCGACGACGGACTGCGGCCGAGTTTCTTGGGGCACATTCTGGTCGAGCTCCTGCTCGATGCTTGTCTGATCCGCCAGGCACCGGCCGAGCTCGATGCCTACTATCGGGCGTTGGCCGCCGTCGATGGCCGTTGGTTGGAAGCGGCGGTGGGGCAAATGGCGACCGGCCATCCCGCATCGCTGGGCGATTTTGTTCCGCTATTTATTCGCGAGCAATTCTTGTGGGATTACCTTGACGACGGCAAACTGTGTTATCGGCTGAATCAGGTCATGCGGCGGGTCGGGCTGGCTTCGCTGCCCGACACATTCCGCGGTTTGCTGCCCGAAATGCGGCAGATGGTTCAGGGACGCCAGCATCCTCTTTTGAGCGATGGCTCGTAGTAACTCGACGGTTGTCGACACGGCGATCATGTTGAACTCGAAACGACACTAGTCCGCCAACTTTGACCGCAAGGCTTTTATCTCATCGCTCAGCTTTTCCATCTGCTGCTGGAGTGATTCGACGTTGCGGCCGAGTTCTTCCAACTTCTTTTCCATGTCGCTGCGCTCGACGCGAATAACATTGGGTACGGGCTGTGGCTCGACGGCCCGCGGCAAGCCGGGGGCTGGCGGGATCCGCAGCGCCCTGGCAGCGGTCCGTAATCGCTCAAGCTCCTGCGGCGTGGCCGGCACCGCGACGGTCTTGCCGTCTTCAGACAACAGATAAAGCTTTTCGGGACGCACAAGGTTAGCGCCGGGGGCGACGGGTGCGATCAGCTTCGTAGGCTGCGGCAAACCGACACGCAAATCCCGCGCGGCAGGCGCGCGGCCGAGGGTGACTTCAAGCTTTTGTTCCTGCTCATCGCGGAGGACGGTGACGGCGATTTTCTCGCCAGCCGCGTGTCGCGCCACGGCAGACATGGCCTCGGCGCCCGACGTGATCTTTTCACCGTCGATCGCCAGCAATTCGTCGCCGTCAAGTATGCCACCGGCTCCCGCGGGTGAGTCGGGCAAGGGATGCACGAACACACGTGGGCCGTCTTCGGTCTTGCGATCGATCTTAATCCCTAGCCAACCGCGATGTATGACCACGGTGTTTTCGAGCTGCCGCGCTTGCAACAAGGCGCGAACTCCATCGACCGGCACCGCAAAGTTCGCGGAATCTTCGCCGGGACTGCGGGCGATCTTGCCGGCGATCACGCCCACCAGGAGCGCTTCGCTGTCGACCAGCGGCCCGCCGGCGCTCATTTGCCCCACTGCCAAATCGAGTTGCAAGAAGCCGCCCGCGGGCGCGCCCTGGCGCGCCGCGATCATGCCTTGGGCCGCCGCGCGCCCACGATCATGAGTGCAAAAGGCGGCGAAAACCTGGTCGCCAACCTCGGCCTGAGCCTCGACCAGCGAGAGGTGCGGCAAAGCTTGGCCGTCGATCTTCAACAAACGCAGGCCGGTGCGGCGGTCTTCTACTAAAACTTTCCCCGACAAGCGACGCCCGTCTTCGAAAACGACGGTGTACCGGCCTTCGCCGTGCTCGCGGCTGAGGGTCACGACCAAGCCGTCGGCTGAGACCACGACGCCGCTGGACAGCGCCAGGTCAGGGATTGGCTGTGATTGGGCGCCCACGATCCTGTTCCGTACCGTTTCTTGCCCCGTCGCCGGATCGATCTCCACCCATTGTTCTTCTCGAATCTGTCCGCTATTTGTCGGCGGCGACGGTTGGTCGGCTTTCTGCTCGGCACGCCACTCGACCGCGACGGTGGCGGCCAGCGCCTTTTTCACCGCTTCGCGGCTCCCCGCATCCGCAGGCCAAGCCGTTGCCAGAACTGCTAAGAAGGAAAAGACGCTGAAGAACGTGCGGACCTGACGGCCGTACCACCACAACGAAGATGGGAAATCGCCATTCATTTTGTGCTCCTAGTGCGAATCAAACCGGTTAAATAATGTCGCCGTTTTCGATCTCCTCCTCGATGCCAAGGACCGCGCGAACGGCCTCCCGCTCGGCCGGCGACAAATCGCGCATGTCGATCGGTTCGACTTGTTCGGGAACATAGAAACCCTTCACGATCGGTTCACCGCTGTCGGGGTCGCCGATGACAAACGGAATAGCCGGCAGTGCCCCGCGCGCTTCGACCGTCATGGATGATGGCAACGGAGCGGGTGCCTGCACATCGGCCTGTCGGGCGGCCGCCGTTTCGTTATCCTGCCGAATTGCCTCGGTGGCCGGCCGGTACGAGGGCGGCAAAGGCCCTTCCTCGCCGCTGCGCCAGCCGAACATTACCGCCGCCGCAGCCGCGGAAGCGATTGCGGTCGCCGCCAGTCGTTTTTGAACGCTGCGTCGCCGCCGACACTGATATTCGTTCAAAAGCTGCGCCGCCGGCCGGCTATCGGCGATGAGCAAGCGGCCGGCTTCGGCTTGCAGCCGTTCTTCGATTCGTGAATAGTTCGTCTCTTCACTCATGGATCACCTGTTCGTCAATTCTGCAAACGCCGCGGCGGCATCGCCGTTTTGTAACTTCTTGGCCAAGGCCCTCAAACCGTGGTGCAAGCGTGACTTCACGGTCCCCAGCGGACATTGCAGGACCTGCGCGATTTGTTCGTAGCTGAAATCCTCCGAATAGCGCAACAAGATCGCTTGCTTTTGTGCTTCGGGCAACTCCGCCACCGCGCTCCACAAGGATTGCCGCCATTCCTCGGCCACGATCTGCTTGTCCGGCGCGGCGTCGTGGCGACCGGGCTTTTGGTCGAACCAGGCCATCCAAGACCGCCACCAGCGGCCTTTGCTGCGTAATCGCCGCCGGTGCTGGTTCAACAAAATCGAGTACAACCATGTGTGTACCTGGCTGGCGCCGTTGAACGCATGCCAGCCCCGTGCGGCCTGCAACATCGTTTCTTGTGCTAGGTCGTCGGCCTCCCAGGCGTCGACATTCGACAGCATCAGCGCCGCCCGGCGAATACGCGGGTAGTGCTCGATCAGGCAGTCGAAGTCGCGCTCGTCCACCGGCGGAGTGCGTGCAAGTTTTGTGAAACCGATCTATTTGTTCCCGCCGCCCGCAATTAGTTCAAGGCATTCTTGGGCGCGCAATGCCCCACAGGCTCGTGTAGTGGTCGGTCCAGAGCGGCAGCTCGGGTGCGGCCTTCAACGGTTGCCAACGAGCGTCTGACGCCAACGTACCGAAATCCGACGCTCGCCTGGCCAGCAGCACCCAGTGCGACACCGACTTGCCGGCCTCCGTTTCGTCGAAGCCAATCTGCAATTCATTCTGATCCAGGCCGGCCAGATCCGATGCCCGTGCCAGGTTGCCCAAGACCGGCGCCAGGTCAAGAAACTGGTTCGAGATGTGAAACGCCAGCAGCCCGCCAGGAAGAAGCTTTCGCAGGTACATCTCGATCGCCTCGTGCGTCAGCAGGTGTACCGGGACGGCGTCGCCGCTGAAGGCATCGACCACGATCAGCCCGTAATGCCGGTCGGGCGCCGCCCGCATCGACAACCGGGCGTCGCCCAGCACCACGCGGCAATTCGCCCGGCTGTCTCGCAAAAAGGTAAAATAGCGGTCGTCACGGGCAATCTTCTCCACCTGCGGGTCGATCTCGTAGAAGGTGAATTCCTGCCCCGCTCGGCCGTAATAGGCCAGCGATCCGACCCCCAGGCCGACGACCGCGACCGGCGGCTTGGCCCGCATCACGGGCACGGCCGCGTGGAACGCCTGTCCGATCGGGCCCGTGGGGTGGTAGTAAATCAAGGGCACATCGCGGATCTTGGGGTCGTCGCTGCGGCGCTGCTGGCCGTGGCGAATGCGGCCGTGCGTGAGGCAATAAAACTTGTCTTCCGCGTCGGTTTGCACCAGCAGCACGCCATAAAAATCGCGCTCGCGCAGCTTGACGTGATCGACCACGTCGTCGTAAAAGCCGATGACCACAAAAATCGCCCCGGCGCTCAGCCCAAACGACACGGGCCTGCCGACGGCAAGAACGCAGATCGCAATGCAGAGCACGATCGGCGTGTCGGAACGGTCTTGCCAGCGTGTGAATAAGATGAGTGCCGAAATCAGTCCGGCCAAGGCCGCCACCAGAGCGTCGAGCCAGAACCGGTTGCCGGGCCAGTGCCAAAGCACGAGCGGCGAAAGTGCGCAGGCCAAGGACATGGCCAGCGGATATTCCAACAGCGAGTTGAACAGCAGCGGAGCCAGCAGCGCGTTGAACAAACCGCCCAGCACGCCGCCCAGCGACAACCAGAAGTAATACTCGCTGAGAAACATCGCCGCCGGCCGGGTGCGGGCCAGTTCCCCGTGGCAAACCATCGCGGCACTGAAGAAGGTGGCCAGGTGAATCGCGGCCAGCCGCAGCATCGAGTAGTTCTCGCCCGCGTGCGACGTAAACAAGTGATAAATCTGCGCCAGCACCAACAGCGGCAGCGCCACGGCGAACAGCCGCGGCAGCCAGGCCGGCATACGCGAAAACACCAGCATGAAGCTGAGCAGATACAAGGCCAGCGGCACAATCCAGATCAAGGGCACCGGCGAGACGTCGCTGGAAAGATACGACGTCACGCCAAGCAGCAAGCTCGAAGGGACGAATGCCCATGCAATCCAACGCAGCCGCGTGATGATCGTGGACGGCGAAACTCGCGACGCCGACGGCTTGCGCTGCGTGGCGCCTTCTTCGCACGGCGCCTGCCGCCGCCGCCAGACCACAACCATGCAGGCCAAAATCAGGACCGCGAAAACGGCGTACCCCACGGCCCAGATTCGGCTCTGCTGGCCAAGTGTCAGATTCGGTTCGACCAACAACGGATACGCCAACAGTCCCAGCATGCTGCCGGCGTTGCTGGCCGCGTACAGATAATACGGATCGCCGGCATGCCGGTGTCGCGTGGCGGCCAGCCACTGTTGCAGCAGCGGCGAAGTGGAAGCCAGCACGAAGAAGGGCAGACCGACCGTGGCGCACAGCATGCCGGCCAGCGCCGCGATCGGCTCGCTTTGCCCCTGGGGCGCCCACTCCGACCGCACGGCGAACGGCAGCACCAGTAAGGGAACGGCCAGCACGAGCAAATGCGCGACGAGCTGGCCGCCGGTGCGGCGCCAGCGGGTCAGCCCGTGAGCGTAGGCGTAGCCGGCCAGAAGCGCCGCTTGAAAGAAGGCGAGGCAGGTGTTCCACACGGCCGGCGCGCCGCCGAAGTCGGGCAGCAGCATCTTGCCGATCATCGGCTCGACGAGAAACAGCAGGGCCGAGGCGGCAAACAGCGTGACGGCGAAGAGAACAGCCATGCGGCCAGCGTGTGGGGCGTTGCGTGCGCGGCGGACGCCACGTCGGCTGCCGCATCGACTTCGATTTTAGACGCCGCGGCCGAGTTGTTCCATCGCCCTTGCCGTCACCGTTCAGTGGACAAACGCCGCAAAAACCCGGTGAACATTCGACGACGTAACCCTATACACCACAAGCAGATACAAAAAGTGTACATGCGCTATTGACTATGAACAGCAGTATATTATACTTGGTCGTGGGGCAAGACCCAATTCAACCCGCCTTAAGCAAAGGACCAACGATCATGACTTACATGGACCACCTGACCGCGCGTCAGAAAGAGGTATACGAGTTTATCCGCGAGAAGATCCGCAACCGCGGCTACGGCCCCACGGTGCGAGAAATCGGCGCCAATTTCGACATCAGCTCGCCCAACGGCGTGATGTGCCATCTGAAGGCCCTGGAGAAGAAGGGTCTGATTGTCCGCGAGCCGAACATGTCGCGTGCCATCATGCTCACCACCGAGCATGCCAGTAATCGCGGGCTGCCCTTGGCCGGGCAGATTGCCGCCGGCGTGCTGCACGAGGCCGTCGAGCAGACCGAGAGGGTCGACTTCAGCGATATGTTCAGCGATGATTCCATGTTCGTGCTCAAGGTCAAAGGCGACTCGATGGTCGACGACCAGATTGCCGACGGCGATTATGTGGTCGTCAAGCGGCAGCACACGGCGCAACGAGGACAGACCGTGGTGGCGATCACCAACGACAACGAGGCCACGCTCAAACGCTGGTATCCCGAAGGCAAGCGCATTCGCTTGCAGCCGTCCAACTCGTCGATGAAGCCGATCTACGTGACCGATGCCCGCGTGCTCGGCGTGTTGGTGGGCGTGGTGCGAAAGGTGGGTTGATGGCGATTGACGAATGGTTCGATTGAATGGATTTGCAATTTGAGCACGCGCCTCAAACGGTGACGATTGCCGCGGGCGATCTGCACGTCGTGTTCTCGCGCCGTGGCGATCGTTACGGGCATGAGGTGTGGTGCGCGCGCGGAGAGGAGCGAATGCTGCTGGCCTCGGTGGAAGGAGCCGCCGAAGATCCTTGGCCGCCGAGTCCGCCGTTTCAGGAGTTGCACGTCGAGCAACGCGGCGACAAGCAGGTGGCGCTGCTTGTCGGCCGCGCGGGCCGCAGCCATTGGTCGTTGAGCGTGGAGCCGGACCTCGCCGACGGCTCCCTGGTGTTTGACGTCGCCTGCCGCTCAGCGGCTGCGATGGGCTGGTTGGGCAGCACCTATCGAATCGTCGATGCGGACGCGGCCAGGTCGCTCGGCAACGGCCGATTTCTTTTTGCGTCGGGGTATGAACTGCACGTTTCGGCAGGCGGGGTGGAGGCGGAGCAGGCCGGTGAAGAGCGCCGATTGCGGATCGCCGCGCGCGCGGAGCATTCGCATGCGCCGCAAACCGTACGCTGGCGATATCGGCTTGCGCCGATCGCACCCTGCATTTAGCGCGATCGATACTTCACGCGGCTCAGCGCGGCTGCAGCGGGCGGTGGGCCAGCACCGCGTGCGACCGGCTGCGGAATTGCGGAAACAGGACGTCGAGCCGGCAGCTCCGCAGAAGTTGCTGGTTGTCGTCGGAAAGGCCCGACAACCGCAACAGACCGCCCTGCTTTTGCAGCCGGCGGTGCAGTCCGATCAACTGGGCAATCAGCGCGCTCGTGAGCAGCGGCAATCGGTCGCACTCCAGCACGACGCGATAGACGAAGTGCTGCTTGACCACCGACCAAACGGACTCGGCCAGCGAACTAGCCTCCGGGTCGCCGTCGGCCGGGATTTCCAAGTGAACGAAGAGCCAGTCGGGCCCGCGCTCCACGTCGATCATCCAACCAGATGCCGGTGCGATCATGACAGTTGCTCCTTCAACCAAAGAAAAATGAGTCGGCCGCCTAAAATCCTCACGACAGGTGCTTCCATCATAAGGATTCGCCGAATTGCCGCAAGTGGTAGAGACGCTCGCGACGCCGTAATTGCGTGCTCGCCGCTTCGCCCCCTTGATGCGAGGGGCGAAAACGCCATACTAGCGTTTCTACATTCGACGAACCAACCTTTTGCCAATCTGCGAGGAGCAACCCCATGTCTCGATCTGGAGCCGTTACGTTCAAGGGCAATCCGATGACACTGGCCGGCAACGCCGTGACGGCCGGCCAGCAGGCGCCCGCCTTCAAGGCCTACCGCTTCGCCGACGGAAAGTTCGAGGAAGTCACGCCGGAGACCCTTAAAGGCAAGCCGACGATCATCAGCGTCGTCCCTTCGCTTGATACGCCCGTCTGCGCGAAGCAGACCAAGAACTTCAACCAGCAATTGGCCGCCTTCGGCGACAAGATCAACGCCATCACCATGAGCCTCGACCTGCCGTTCGCCATGAACCGCTTCTGCGGCGCCGAGGGCATCACCACGCTGAAGAGCGTGAGCGACTATCGCGACCGCAGCTTCGGCCAGAACTGGGGCATGCTGATCGAAGAATTGAAGATTCTGGCCCGCGGCACGTTCGTGCTCGACGCCAACGGCAAGGTCGTGCATGCCGAAACGGTCAAGGAAGTCGCCGAAGAGCCGAACTACGACGCCGCGTTGGAGGCACTGCGCAAGCTGGTGCATTGAGCCATGCAGCAAATCAAGCTGTTCAAGGGCATCGAACACAACCTGGCCGACCTGGAAGACGAGATCAACCGTTGGCTGGTCGAATCGCAGGCCGAGGTGCTGCAGATCGCCGGCAACATTGCGCCGCAGTCGGCCTCGCCGAAAGCCGGCGCCTCCGGGCTGACGCAGGGCGACTTTCCGCCTTCGGACATCTTGGTGATCGTGCTCTACAAGCGCCCGCCGGGGACGAAATAGCTAGTGCTCTGTCAATTCTCCATTGATGACGGCGCAAAACTTCGTAGGGTGGGACCGGCGAGCTTGCGAGCGCCGGCCCACCATGAAAACGACGTTGCTATCGGCGGGCCAGCGCTCGCAATCTCGCTTGCCCCACCTTACGTCCGCGACAACCCTGTGAATGATCCATCACAATCCACGAATGACAATGACAGATATCTAGGTCTTCAACCGCTTGCGATAGACCACCATGCTGTCGCCGTCGGCGTAATAATCGGGCACGATCGCCACTTCCTCGTACTGCTGCTTGATGTAAAACCGCCGCGTCAGGTCGTAGTGCGACAGCGAGGAGGTCTCGATCAGCAGGATGCGGCCGTGCCGCTGGCGGATGTCGTCTTCAGCAAACCGCAACAGCGTGCCGCCGATGCCGCGGGCCTGCGTCCGCTTGCTGACCGCGATCCAATACAAATACCAGGCATGGTCGGTCATCGCCGCCGGAGCGTAATAAGCGAAGCCGAGCACTTCGCCGCCGTCTTCATAGGTTACCGAACGGTGCCCGTGGGCGTGGTTCGTGGCGTGGTAATCGTTAAGCACTTCTTCCAGTGCGTCGATTTCGATCGGCTTGAAGACGCCGGTCTCGCGGGCCAGCGTGAGCAGCGGGAACTGGTCGGCGGGAATCGTCGGGCGAATCATTTGTAGTCCCTGGTCCGTGGCGCAGCAGCCCCGACGAACAGTGTAGCAGGGAAACGAACGCGAAAGAAACCGCACCCGCCGATCGCGACCACCTTGCAGACCAGCGACCTCTCCGCCATAACTGCAGCATGAACACGTACACCTCGCTACCTGTTCCTGAAGCCAGTGCCGCCGCCGGCGTGGCGCCGGCCACGGCGGTTGCCTTTACGGAAGGTCCGGCCGTCGATGCCGAGGGCAACGTCTATTTCTCGGACATCGAGAACAACCGCATCCTCAAACTCGCACCTGACGGCCGCCGCAGCGTGTTTCGCGAGCCGAGTCACCGCACCAACGGGCAGACCTTCGATCGCGAAGGGCGGCTGCTCCACTGCGAAGGCGCCGAGTTCGGCCCCGGCGGCGGCCGCCGCGTCACCCGCACGAACCTGGCCACCGGCAACGACGAGGTCTTGACCGACCGCTTCGAGGGCCGGCGCTACAATTCGCCCAACGATATCTGCGTCGATGGCCGGGGGCGCATCTACTTTACCGACCCCTGCTATGGCGACCGCTCGCAGATGGAAATGACCGTCGAAGGCGTTTATCGCATCGATCTCGACGGCCGGGTCGTCCGCATTCTCCAGCAGCCCGATGTCGAGCGTCCCAACGGGCTGGCCGTGACGCAGGATTGCCGGCGGCTGTATGTGGTCGATAGCTGCCCAACGCCGGGCGGAAACCGGAAGATTTGGTCGTTCGATCTCGACGACGAGGGCAATCCGCAGGGACATCGGCTGGTTTACGATTTCGCTCCCGGCCGCGGCGGCGACGGCATGCGGCTCGACGTGGAGGGCAACCTTTATGTGGCCGCCGGCGTCTCACGGCCCAGGCACGCCAACGAAACGGCCGACGTGCCGCCGGGCATCTATCTCATCACGCCCCAAGGCGAGTTGCGCGGCCGCATCCCCATTGGCGAAGACGTGCTCACGAACCTGGCTTTTGGCGGGCCCGATGGACGCACGCTCTACATCACCGCCGGCAAGACGCTGTTCACCACGCGCGTGGCGGTGCCCGGCCAAGTGGCCTGGCCGCGGTGGAAATGAGAGGGAGAGACGGAGAGGGGGGACAAGGGGAGTACGGTTGCGCAGAGCCGGTGCGGCTGGCTCACGCCATTCCGCTTGCGGAGCAAGCGGGCTACGTAGCCCGCTCACTGCGTGAGCGGAGCGGCTTTGCAAGCCAATCAGGCCTCATGGGACGGAAGACGTTGTGGCAGGCTCGCGCCGTCCCGCTTGCGGAGCAAGCGGGCTACGCGTCACTCACTCTATGCACAACTCAGCCGATACGGCGGCCAGATAAACGGCTGCTGTCTCGACGCGCAGGATGCGGCGGCCAAGACTGACGAACGGCCAACCGTGCCGTTGCGCGACATCCAGCTCGTGCTCGCTGAATCCTCCCTCGGGACCGATGAGCCATGTCAACGCCGTCGCGGCCGATAACTTGAGGCCCGCCAAGAAGGATCCGACCGATTGCCTGCCGCTCGGGTCGGCCATCGCGCGGACCGCATCGCCCTCGGACGCCGCGGTGATGCAATCGAGGCAATCGACCGGCGAAGCGATTTCCATCAGCCGGTTGCGGCCGCATTGTTTCGATGCTTCAATGACGGTCCGACGCAGCCGAACGAGTGCTTTGTCGATCGGTTGCGCGACGCCGCGCTCGGTCACGAGCGGTTGCAGCCGGTGTACGCCCAGCTCGACGGCCTTCTCGACCAGCCACCGCTGACGGTCGCCCTTGGGCAACGCCACGGCCAGCGTGATCCGGAGAGGCAGCTCGCGATCGACTTCGCGCCGCTCAAGTAGATCCAGTTCGACTTGGCGACGGCCGATGCCCGCCACCCGCGCCTGCCATTCGGCCCCGCTGCCGTCGAACACCACGACTTCATCGCCCGTGCGTGCCCGCATGACGTGCGCCAGGTGGCGCGCCTCTTCCTCCACCAGGCGCGTCTGGCCGCCGTGGACCGGTTCGGCAACGAAGTAACGCTCGGACATCGAATCTCCGCACAGGCTCAAGACTCCGGCCGTATTTTACCGATGGTGATGAAGGTGCGGAACCGGCCGATCGTGCCGCGCACCCGCCGAGGAGCGACGGAGAAAGGCCCGATGTACGAAGTCTATTGGGGTTTGCGCACGCCGCCTTTTCGCCAAGGGGGCCTGGAAAACTACGTCTCCAGCCCGGTCCACGACGAGGCTCTGGCCCGCCTGCATTACCTGGTCGAGGCAAATCACCGCCTCGGCCTGCTGTTGGGGGCGCCGGCCAGCGGCAAATCGCTGGTGCTGGACGTGGCCGCACAGCAATGGCGGGGCGTCGGTGCGACGGTCGCCGTGGTCAATCTGGTGGCGCGCGACGCGCGTGAAACGCTCTGGTCGCTCGCCAGCGGCTGGGGTCTCGACCTCGACGTGCGGATGGGCCAGCTCGAAATCTGGCGGGCCATTTCCGATCGGCTCGCCGAGGGACGCTGGCAGCAGGTTCCGGTCATCGCCCTGTTGGACGACGCCCACCGGGCAACGAGCGACGTGCTCGACCAGGTGTTGCGGCTGGCGCATTGCGAGCCGACCGCCGAGAGCCGGTTGACCGTCGTGCTGGCCGCGCAAACCGACCGCTTCAGCGAGTTGGGCCGGCGGCTGTTGGGTTTGGTCGAGCTGCGGATCGACCTGGCGGCCTGGGACCTGACCGACACGCACAACTACCTGACACACTGCCTGGCCCAAGCGGGGCGGCCGCAGTCGGCCTTTGCCGAAGACGCCGTGATGCGCATTCACGAGTTGTCGGAAGGCATCGTGGGCCGCATTGCCCGACTGGCCGAACTCAGCCTGCTGGCCGCCGCGGGCAGCCAGCTTTCGCTGGTCGATGCGCACACCGTCGAAACGGTTTACGACGAGCTGGGCGTAATGGAGACGGCGGTGCCTGTGTAGCCCGCCGCGATGCGTCGGGCACCAGGATCCTACGTTCGCGCCTTCCAGAGCGACGGATCGCGGTGCCGCGCTTCGACAGTTTCCCATGGAACAACGTCATCAGGGTTGCGGTCAAGCTCGTCGCAACGGCGATCAAGCTCCGCTTTCATCTCGTCGTCAATCGACGGCTCGTGTCCCTGCTCGATCAGGCCGTCCCAGATGCTGTCGATGAGACGTAAACGATCTTCGACAGGCCGGGTGTTGACTTCCGAGTAAACGGCTTGCATGTCCATCAATGATGCTCCGTAAAAACCAGATGCACCTCATGAGTACAGCGGCGAAAATCGCTGGAATCGAGATCACGCGACCGCTTAGTCTGGGTCGCAATACTGGTCGAACCCCAGCCACAAGCCGCGAGCGTAACGGAAGAACCAGAGGGGGAAGACGACGACAAACACCAGCAGCCCGGCGAGCAGGCTGCGATCGCTGAGTGTCGTGGCGAAAAAGAGCGTGAAATAGACGACGGTCACGATCAGCGCCGTCAGGCCATAGTTGAAGTAGATCGAGCCGAGGTAAAAGCCCGGTTCCTGCTTAAAGTCCAGGCCGCATTCGTCACACCGCGGCCGCATCGAGAACCAACCGTCGAACAGCCGTGAACGTCCGCAACGCGGGCAGCGCAGCCGGCAGCAGCGAAACAACGTGCGCCAGAACGGCAGTCGCACCTTCGTCGAATCGTCATGTGCGGCAGGCATCTCTTTAGCATGACCGTTGCGGGCCAAGCGAGCAATGTCGCCGATTTTTTCCGCTGAAGACGAGGTTCGTCCCCAATTCGACTGGAAACCGAAACCATTGCCTGCTAAGAAGATCGGTTCGTCCGCCACCGGTCGCATGAAACCGAATTCCTCAATCAACGTAGAATAGTAGGCAAAGCGATGCCGGCTGCGAGCGAATAACCAAGCAGGCCGGATGCGCATTCGCCCAACCTAGAACCGAGGTCCACTGCCGATGTACTTTTTCGATCCCGTCTATTTCCTCTATATCGCTCCCGCTTTGTTGTTGGCGGTCTGGGCGCAGTTTCGCGTCCGCTCGGCCTACGCCGAAGCCCAGCAGGTGCCTGCGCCCATGAGCGGCGCCGAAGCGGCGAGGCGCGTCCTCGACTCCGCCGGGCTGTATAATGTCGAGATCGAGCCGGTCGCGGGCGAATTGAGCGACCACTATGATCCGCACGACAAAGTGCTACGGTTGAGCAGCGGGGTCTACGGCAACCGATCGATGGCGGCCGTCGGCATCGCCGCCCACGAAGCGGGGCATGCTTTGCAGCACGCCCTGAACTACGCTCCGCTGGTCGTTCGCAATCTGGCCGTGCCCGCCGCGAACTTTGGCAGCGGCATCAGCTACATCCTGCTCATCGCCGGCTTCCTGCTTCATTTTTCCATGCTGATTTGGACGGGAATCCTGCTGTTCGGCTGCGTGGTGTTCTTCCAGGTCGTGAACCTGCCCGTGGAGTTCGACGCCAGCGCACGGGCCAAAGACGAGCTCGTTTCGCTCGGCATCATCAACCAGGACGGCCTGGTCTACGTGCGTCGCGTGTTGAATGCGGCCGCATGGACCTACGTCGCCGCCACGCTTCAAAGCCTGTTGATCCTGCTGTACTACATCATGCGGTTTACGGGCAACCAGCGAGACTGACGGTGCCGATTTCGGCCATTCCCCCTACTTCTGCAAGATGAGCTTACCGCTCCGCGTAAGTCGCAGACGATAGGTGTTGGGTCCGTGCTCGATCAACACCTCCACTTGGCCTTGCAAAAGGTCAGCGGATCGAAGCGTGCGCACTCCGCGGCCGCCCATTTGCGGCGCGGCGATCTGCTCTGGTGGCGGGCACTTGTTCGGCATCGGCGGGTCGTGTGACACTGAAAAGCAGTCGTCGATAAGGTTGGATTCACGTCGATCTTAGGCTTATTGAGACTCGGTGTCAATAATTTCTGCGGCACGCTCTTGACGGACGAACCGGCTCGGCTATACTTGGATTCGTTGTTGATACGAAGTCTCAATTAGAGGCTTCGGCTCTCTCACCCGCGAGCCCGCCAGCCCGGCCATCAGGCCCCCGCCCGCCAGCCACGCTCGTTCCTTTTGTGGCACCCGAATTCCTTGGAGGTTGTTATGCGCCGTCGCTCTGCGTTCACGCTGGTGGAATTGTTGGTGGTTATCGCCATTGTCGGCATCTTGGTGGCTCTGTTGTTGCCTGCCGTGCAGGCCGCGCGCGAAAGCGCGCGGCGCACGCAGTGCGTCAACAATCTGAAGCAGATCGGCATCGCTTGCCAGAATTACCATGATGCGACGTGTCACTTGCCGCCCGGCTACTGCGCCGCCGGCGCGTACGTCGACGGAGCAACGGACACGACTCCGGGCTGGGGCTGGCAGGCGTTCCTGCTGCCCTACATGGACCAGCGCGCGCTGTATGAGGCCGTCAATTTCAACCTCGCCATTGAAAACCCCGCCAATGCCCGAGCGGCCCAGACTTGGATCGCGCCGTATATCTGCCCCTCGGACTTGCCGCCTCCGCCGCAATCGCCGTATGCCGTGCCGGACGCGAATGGAAACGTCGTGGGCCCGGCGGCGCCCTCCAGCTATGCCGCTTGCGTGGGCAGCGATGAGTCGGACGTGTTCGCTCCGACTGGCAATGGAATCTTCTACCGCAACAGTGGAATGCGGTTCGCCGAGATCGTCGACGGGACGACCTTTACCATCCTGGTCGGCGAAAAAGCGTGGGCCAAACAATCGACCATCTGGGCCGGGGCGATGAATCGAGGCGTGCTGGTGCGGGGCAAGCTCAACAACTGCCAGCCCGAAGTGCCGGGCATGTATTATCCCGCGGCGGCACTCGTGCTGTCGCACGCCCACCTGAACAACGCCGAGATCGACGGCGACGGCAGCGCGGGCATGGATGATTTTTCGAGCATGCACCCGGCCGGCTCGAACTTCGTCTTCGCGGACGGCTCGGTCCACTTCATCCAAAGCATCAGTATGGACGGCCCGAACGGATACACCGGCGAGGATTTGATCTTTCAACGGCTGGGGACCCGCACGGACGGGCTGACCGTTCCCGGCGACTTTCTGAAGTGACGAGCCGGCCGCGCACCGACTGCCGAGCTTGCCGGTAGTGTCTTAACAGTGCGTTGGTCACGAGATGTAGGGTGGGAGCGAGCGAGCTTGCGAGCGCCGGCCCACCATTTTCGGCAATCGTGGTGGGCCGGCGCTCGCAAGCTCGCTGGTCCCACCCTACGGCTATTGCTACGGCCAACTACGGCTATTGCTACGGCCAACTCACTATTAAGACACCACCCGCTTGCCGCGGCGATTGACTCGCGCTGGGCGGTGCGGTAAGGTCATAGACATGTTAACCTTGAATCGCAGTCCAGTGCGGTCCGACCCGGCGGTCATGGGCGGCACACTTGTCTTTCGCGCCAGCCGCGTTCCGGCGCAGACGCTGCTCGACTACCTCGACGACGGGTACACGGTCGACGAATTCTTGGAAATGTTTCCCTCGGTTGAGCGCGAAGATGCGGAGGAATTCCTCCGTCTTGTCCGGGGTGAATGCAATGCGGATCGCCTTTGACGAGAACGTGCCTCGCCCTTTGCTGCGTATCTTCGAACCCCGCCCATCAGGTCAAAACGGTCGCGGAACTTGGGCTCGCTGGGACAACAAACGGTGCGCTCCTCGCGAACACGGAGGGCAATTTCGACGTGTTCCTCACGGCTGACAAGAATCTGCGGTATCAGCAGAACTTGAGGGGACGGTCGCTGGCGATCGTCGAACTTCCTACGAATCGACTCCCGATCCTGAGGACCATGACGGCGGAGATCGCGTCCGCGGTAGTTTCCGCGGCACCTGGGTACGTACACTCAACTCGCCTTGCCTCAGCCGCGGCCTTGACCGCCTGGATCGGGACGATCACCGGAACGTGAATGTGGCGTTTCTCTAAATGGCCGTGTAGAGTGATACACACAAGCGGGATTTCGCTCATTTGCTGATCGAACCATGAAGCACCAGCAACTCGTTCGCCGATTATTTTGGCTGGCCGCCGTTATGAGTCTCGCGTCCGATTCCAAAGGCTTCGACCGTCCCACAGGCGATCCCCAGCAGGGCCGCTCGATGATCGTGGCAGAACATGGCATTGTGGCCACCAGCCAGCCGCTGGCCGCCCAGGCCGGACTCGACGTGCTCAAGCGGGGCGGCAATGCGGCGGATGCCGCCGTCGCCGCCGGGGCCGTCATGGGCGTCGTCGAGCCCATGAGTTGCGGCATCGGCGGCGACCTGTTCGTCATCTATTGGGACAACAAGACGAAAAAACTCTACGGCCTCAACGCCAGCGGCCGCAGTCCCTACCAACTCACGCGCGACGTGTTTACCAAACAGGGGCTGGAGCAGATTCCCGACGAAGGACCGCTCTCGTGGTCGGTGCCCGGCTGCGTGTCGGGCTGGAACGATCTGCTGGCACGTTTCGGCAGCCGTCCACTGGCTGAATTGCTCGGACCGGCTATCGTTTACGCGGAGCGCGGCTTCGCGGTCAGCGAGATCATCGCCGCCGATTGGAAGTCGTCTGCAAAGAGCCTGGCGCGTCGGCCCGATGCCGCCAAGACATTTCTGGTCGAGGGCCGCGCCCCGGCCGTGGGCGAATTGTTCCGCAATCCGCGCCTGGCCGCCACCTATCGCGCCATCGCGACGGGCGGGGCCGATGCCTTCTATCGCGGACCGATCGCCGAGCAAGTCGTGGCCTTCAGTCGAAGTCAAGGCGGCTACTTCTCGCGCCAGGATTTCGACGATCATCGCAACGAATGGGTCGATCCCGTGTCGACGCATTACCGCGGTTATGATATCTGGGAGCTGCCGCCCAACGGCCAGGGCATCGCCGTGCTGGAAATGCTCAATCTGCTGGAAGGTTACAACCTGGCGTCGATGGGGCCGGCCAGCGCCGACTATCTGCACCTGTTGATCGAAGCCAAGAAGCTGGCCTTTGCCGATCGGGCACGATTCTATACCGACCCGGCCTTCGCCCGGCTGCCGTTGGCCGAGCTGATCTCCAAGCCCTACGCCCAGCGGCAGCGGGGCCGCATCGACCTCGCCCGTGCGGCCACCGACGTGCCCGCGGGCGACCCGCGCCTGATCCACGGCGACACGATCTATCTGGCGGTGGTCGACAACGACCGCAACTGCTGCTCGTACATCCAGAGCAACTACTATGGCTTTGGTTCGCAGATGGTGCCGGGCGACCTGGGCTTCGCGTTGCAGAACCGCGGCACGCTGTTCGCCCTCGACGAGGAGCATCTCAACCGCTACGAGCCGCACAAGCGACCTTTCCACACGATCATTCCCGCCCTGGTCACCAAGGGCGGCCGGCCCTGGTTGGTGTTCGGCGTGATGGGCGGCGACATGCAGCCGCAGGGCCACGTGCAGGTGCTGGTGAATCTCATCGACTTCAAGATGAACGTGCAGGCGGCCGGCGACGCCCCGCGCGTGCGGCATTCGGGCAGCGCCGCGCCGACCGGCGTGAGCGGCGACCCGGCGGGCGGCAGCGTGTTCGTCGAGTCAGGCATCAGCGACGCGACGGTCGCGGCGTTACGCGAGAAGGGCCATCGCGTCTCGCGGGCCCGCGGCGGCTACGGCGGTTACCAGGGCATTCTCATCGACTGGGAGCACGGGACGCTGGCCGGCGGCAGCGAGTCGCGCAAAGACGGCTGCGCGGCGGGCTACTAAGCTTCACGCTTCAACGTTCAGCGTCACCCGCTGGATCGTGTTCCGCCCCGATTTGGCAAACGGGCGCGGCAGCGGCTGGGCATGGCCGGCCACGTCGATGGTCCGGCAACGCACGTCATACTTGCCGGGCGCGAGCGCGGGAGCCAGCACGGCCCAATGCGCGATCGTATATCGCAGTGGCCATTGCCGCGGACGCCCGGTCAGCGGATCGAACTGCACCATGCCATCCGGCAGCTTGCCGTCGGGCAGGTTCGGCCAGCGATCGGGCGGCGGCAAGATGTCGGCGCCCTGCCAGGGCGCCGTCGCCAGATACGGATCGTCGGGCGGCAATGGCCCGTCCTTGGGCTGGAGCCAGTATTGCACTTTAGCCAGGCCCGAAATGCCCACTTGAGCGATGCCCGTGATCGCGATCGGTTGCCCGGCGCGGCCCTTGATCTCGATGTCGGCGAAGCGGGCCAGCGTCTTCAGCCAGCTATTGTTCGTGTCGTTGTTTCCATCGGCGTAGGTGTCGTTGGACTGATGGTTGTTGGTCAAGAGCACCCGCTGGATCCATTTGACCGACTTGAAGCCGTAGCTTTCCGGCACCAACATCCGCACCGGACCGCCGCGTTTGCCCGACAGCCATTCGCCGTTCAGCTTGTAGCACAACAGCACCGGCAGACCTTCGGGTGGGTCTTCCAGCACGCGATTGACGGGCAGCCAGCACTGGAACATCTGCTTGGGGTCTTCATTGTGGTGGCCGTAGTAAGAAACGTGGCGGATGTTTTCCTTCGGTCCTGTGAGCCAGATCACTTCTCGCAGCGGCACACCTTCCCACAGTCCCATGCCCAGCGGCGAGTTGCCGTTGTTGCAGGTCATAAGCTTCAGAATCCGTACGGCATGCTTCTCGGCCAGTTTCATCAGGCCGTCAAAATCGAGGGCCGTACCTTGCGCTTTGGACAGCGGCCGCTCGATCTGCGAGTTGCTATCCGGATCGGCGAAGACTTCGAGTTGCCATGTTTCTCGCACCAGGCCCGCCTCGCGGAGCTTGTCGGGCGGCAACGTGTAAGGCAGCGGATTGCCGCGCTCGACGGTTCCGAACTTCGCGTCCGGCGTGAGGTATTTGTCTTGCAGAGCTGCCGCCGCGGCACGTAGCGGATCGCCGCCTTCCGTTGCGCCGGCGAATGACCGCGAACTGGCGAGCGCCGCAGCACCCGCGGCGCCGAGGCCGAGGAAGTAACGTCGCGTGAGCTGGAGATGTTGTCGGGCAAGATCGTGGCCGAGCATGGCGCGAACCTCAATGGGGCGTGATCGCCGGGATACGAAACTGTTCTACATCGCCGAGCGGCGGAATGCGAGCGTCTCTGGGAGGATGGGCTTCCCAGCCCGTCACGGTCGACTGGTGACGGCCGTAGCGACGAGTTGCCGGGCGGCGCTTTCACCCGCTCGCAACACCAACACCTTTCCTCGCCGCACCGATGATTGAACGCCAGCAGCGAAGCTCCAATAACCTTTACCCTTTTCCCCGCCTTCCGCCGCCGCGACGCCGGGCTTGGCGAACCGGCTTTAGCCGTTGCGGCGATCATGGTTCGTCAACGCTTCACCTCCGGAGTCTCTTTCGAGCCAATCACTGCCGCATCGGCTGGATTCAGCTTGGCGGCCATCAGTGAGCGCAGCTCCTCGGCGGTTTTATCCTTTGCGTTCAGCGCGATCGCTTTGTCCAGTTCGCGGACCGCCTCCTTTGGATGTCCGAGGTACGCGTACTGAAAACCGAGCAAGAACCGCGCGGCGGCCGAGTCGTTCGTCTTGACGGCTTGTTCCCGGTGCCGATTGGGGCGCACCCACTCCACCGTGTATGGAACGGCCGAATCATCAATGGCGGCACGAATCTCGGACTCAGCGTCGATGGGCTCGATTTCGCGCACGGCGTCGGCTGGCGACTCGAACACGAAAAGACCGGGTTCATCGAGGAGAACAATGAGCATCTCGTTCCGTCTAACGATAAGGCGAAGCTGCCGAGGCCGCACGCAGGGACGTTGAATCGCGGAAAATCAGTTGGCGGCCGCGGTCCGCTTCCAGGGCCGTTGGCCCGTCCCCATGTCATTCTCGCTTGCACGACCCGCGGAATTACGGTGCCACGGGCCGCGGTCGTTCTCGGCATCATCGTAGTCGTCGATCGCGCCGTTGTCGAGCGGCGGTTCGCCGCGGAGGCAGGCACCTTGAATTAGCCGGCTGTAGTGTATAACTACGAGTCGACTCGACGGCGAGAACGCGCGGAGGTGGCATCGTCCGCCGCAAGTTGAGCCGCATCCGCGTGTCGGATCGAGGTGGGTTGCGGATCACTTCGTCCTGGCCAAAAGGTCCCATGCGTAGAATCGCCAGCGGTGGGCAAGCCGTTTCGCGGTCCAGTGCTGGAGGCGCACCAGCGAACGCACGAACATACCGGTTTGGACCTGCCTGCACCAAGGCCGACGTGCGGCAACGATGGGCGCGCTTTTGCCTGCGGCGCGCAAAGCACGTAGGATGGGCGGTATCGAACTCACGCCCGAGAGCGAAAGAACATGGGCCTTTGCGACCGTATTGCAAGCAATCGCTTTTCGCGCCGCCCGCGGCTGCAATTCAGCCTGAGATCGCTGTTGGCGGCGATGCTGGTCGTTGGCCTGGTGCTGGGTTGGTACGTCGAGCATGTTCGCCGGCAGCAATTATTCGCAAGACTGCGTGAGTTGGGCGCCGGCGTGTGCGACGATTTGAAGGAGGACGATTTCGCCCTCGTCGAAATGGCGCTGAACGGCAGCACTGCCGAAGAGCGACGGTGGGCGTGCTTGGCGTTGGAAAAATTCGCCCAAGCTCTGATTCACGCTGAGGGCGATTCCGAGTCCGCGGACACGGGTAGGGTGGCGCGACTGTGTCTGACTCCGGCATACGTTGCGCGGCGCTTTCCGCGATTGCTCGGCGCCGCCGACGCCGCCGATCCTGACCTCAACGAATTCGCCTTTCGGGCGATGGGCTCGCTCGCCAGACATACCGACGTTCTGAGCCGGGACCAGATTGCCACCTCCTGTGACAAGGCCGTGGCCAGCCTTGAGTCTGATGATTTCGAGCGCCGCCGAAGGGGCGTGCATCTGTTGAGCGACTTGATGGGACGACTGGATGATACGCGACAGAAAAAGGCTGTCGATCAATTACTTCAAATCGCCGCGGATTGGCTACGGTCCGACCGATGGACATGGGGCGAATGGCAGCACAAGGTGAACGCCCCCGGCACACCAAGACAGCGATTTCAGCATCAGGCTTTGCAAGCCCTGTTGTACAACTGTAGATTCATTAACGACGATGGCCAGGCGATGCGGGCGTATCGGTTCCTGGAGACCGGATTGGCCGGCCACGCGCTCGATTTGCAGGCGGTGGTCAGCATGGCAGCGTTAGCGTCGCGGTTGCCGGCCGCGCAGCGCCGCAACGTGGCTCAGCTAGTTATCGGCGGAGTGTCCGACCGGCTCTTTTGGCACGACGTGGGTTCGGGTGTTTCGATTTGGAGAAACTACGCCGCCGACGCGCTGCTCCAACTTGCAGCGTGCCTTGACAAGGACGAGGTTCAGCAAGCGCTCAAGGCGATTAAGTCGCAACACTTGGATGCGGAACACGCGGACGCTTTCAAAGCGGCGAAGATGGCTCTGCAGAGTCGGCTGGCACAATCGAATTAGCCGATGAACTGATCGCCCTAATCATGGCGTCGACACATTTGCTCGCGCGTGCTGGTGCCGCTGGGCCGTCGCCTGGTCGGCGATTGTCACCGTGGCTGCGGAAGCCGTCACGCTACACTTGCGCCTCGGCTGGGAGCTGACCGCGGTCGAGTTCAACAAGAACGCGCCGCTCGTCTTTCAAACCCACCACATGTTTTGGAGCGTGCCGCTGATCGCCCTGTTGTCTCTCTGATGGCGGCGGCCGAGACGCAGCGGCGCACTGGTGGGGCTAATATAGCGTGGAACGGTCAGCCTCAAGAATCGGATTAAAGGGGCCAGGGCTGGTAAAAACGACATCGTCACGTATCGCAAGACTTGTCAGGTGGCGAATCGTGAGCGACGTTTTCGTGGCGCGCGAGTTTGTGCTCGTCGGCTGCCACGTTCCATGACCTTGACGTCGGAGGGAGATGGCGATGCGTTGGCTCTTGCTGGCTTCGATCGTGGTCCTTGCTCTCGGGGCGGCGGACAGCGCCCATGGCGACTGGCGAACCTACGGTACTGCCAATCGCATCAGCCCCGACGGCGTCTGGCAGAGGGGCTACGGGCGGATGGGCTACGGCTGGTACAGCGCCTACGGCGATTACATCGGCAACGACTACAGTTGGATCAATTTCCGCTATCGCAACCGGTCGTCTGGTTTCAATTTCAATCGCACGGACAACTACGGCTTCCCCGGCCCACGGACCAACGGCTCTCGCGCGCGTTGAGCGTCTCGGCGGCGTCGGTAGACAGCGACATCTGCAATTGGCCGGCTTACTTCGGGTCCGCCAGGTCTAAGTGTCACGAGGCGGCCTTTGCCAGTCACCTCTTGGCTTCGCGAATCAAGCCCTCGATGATCGGCGTAAGATCCCCGCCGTGTTCCTTGTAGCGAATGACCCCTTTCGCGTCGAGCAGATAAATTGTCGGCCAGGCGTCGACATGCCAACGAGTGCAGATGGCGCCGTCGCGGCCGCCGTCCCACCAACAGTGCCAGGTGATTTCGCCGCGGCGGACCGCCTCGCGCAGAGTGTCGACCTTCTCGTCGCCGCTGACGCTCAACAGGACGAACGGTTCGTTGCGCCACTTTTCTACCGACTCGCGCTCGGCGGGATACGCCGCAACGCAAGCGCCGCACCAGTTCGCCGAGAACGTCAAGCAGACGACCTTGCCGCGATAGTCGCTCAGCCGGAACACGACTCCGCCGGCATCCTTGCCTTCGATTTCGGGTGCTTGGCAACCGACTTGCAAATGCTCGATGGCAAACAGCATCCCTTCGGCCGCTTTGGCGTAGGTCTTGTCGGGCGACGGCGCGCTCGTCAAGCGAATCCGCGAACCGGCCGCGAGCTGATACTCGGGGTAGCTCACGTCGGCGAATTCCGCCGTCAAGCGCTTGAGCAGTTGCTGGGCCTCGCCCACGTATCTCTCCGGCGGCTCCGAAGTCATCGACTTCATATAGGGAATCGTCACGAGCAACCAGAAGCGGCGCCATGTCGCATCGTCTTCGGTCTCGGTGCTGCGAATCCGGTCCGCCAGTTTCGACCGCTCGTACAGATAGCATGCCAGATAGTAGCAGGCCGCGGCCCGCACTTCGCGGTGCGGGCTCTTGTCAAGAGCGGCGCGCAGCAAGGCTTCGGCCTTCGCCGCTGGAACCACCCAATGCACCTTGACAAGTGCCTGGTCGAGCTCTCGGTCCTCGATATGCCTGCGGAGGGCCAGTTCGAGGGCGCGCTCCTGGACTTGCCAGGCGGGCGATTCCGGATCGCTGGAATTGCCCAAGGCATGGCACAAGGCCGGTACTGCCACGCGGGGATCGGGCTCGCGTTCGGCAAGGGCCAGGAATTCAGCGGCCATCATGTTTTGCGGCTGCCGTCGCTGATCGTCGCGGATGCAAGCTAAAAACTCGGCATCGGTCAGCCTGGCGAGAAAGGAATCGGTCCTTTCCTTGTGCGTCTTCAGGTCCTCCCGCGAGTCGTTCTCGAACTTCTGATAGACTTGCTCCAACTCCTCGAGATGGCGTTTGACTTGGTTGCCGGGCTCCTCGGCGGCACTGGCGTGCAAGACACCGGCGAAAAGAAAACCGGCTCCTAGGAGGCAAAGCATGAAGGTGCTTTTGCACGGCCGCATTGGAATCTCCATGAATGAGAGCGAGGCGGAGACGGGGCACATTGCAGATCTACCGGGCGCATCCGAGAAAAGCAAGGGGATGGGTGCTTGTGGGACCCCTCGGTTAGCATAGCCCGCGTAAGCACCAGCCAGCCGGAAAACATGCCCGGTTGACTTTCAAAACGCCTCGATCCAGCTTTGCTGCGAGGCTTGCGTGAATGGAACGCGCAGAAGTACCTTGCCCGAGGGAGCGAGCTGCAAGACTTCTGAATCGCACGAGACCCAAACGGCGCCGGTCGTGGGACTGACGGCGACTTTGTAGGCCGTCATCGGCACCGGCTCGCCCACCTCGCCCGCGGCCGAAATAAATCGCACGCCGTCGCGCCGCCCCGCAACCCAGGCGCCGCCCATCTTCGGCACGCAAGCGACGCTGAACACCTCGAACTCGCCTAATTCCGTCTTATGTCGAACGCCGCCGTCGGCGTTCAGCAGCCAGACGCGGTTCTTGCTGCGAGGAATGTCGGGATGAGAGCGCTCGGTCAGCCAGACGCTGCCGTCGTTCGGGTTCACCGACAGCGAGGCGCAGCACCAGCCGTCGACCCGCTGGCGAAACAACACTTTCCCTTCGCGGCTGAGCTTGATGGTTTCATAGCCGGCCAGCCAAAAGGCGTCGTCGTGAGGATCGTAGGCCAGGTCGATGGCGAGGAAAGGATAGGCGGCAACTTCGTTCCCCTCAGGGTCGGAGACGAGGGTCTCGCCGTCGTTGAGCCGCTGCCCGCCGCTCGTCCAAAGATTGCCGGTCTTGGCGTCGACCGCCAGCGCATCGGCCTCGACCTGCTCAATTTGCCAGAGTTTTTGCCCGTCGATAGCGAACGCCACGATCCGGTTGGCGACATTCTCTCGGACATAAATGCGCTCTCGCTGCCGGTCGACGGCGACCCCATTTACTCCACCGACCGTCTTGCAGCAGTTGAAGCCCGTCGCCGACCAAAGCTCGTCGCCGCTGCTCGAGAGCAGCCGCAAAGCGTCGTGGTGCGGTTTCGTGTTATCGTAATCCGGATCGGCGTCGTCCAGCAGCACGACTGCGGGCTTTTCGGGCAGCGGTTTCGCGGCGCCCGTCGGCTCGAAGCGCGTGATTGGGAAGCGGGCGAACGGCCGCCCGGCGTTGTCGAACAGCTTGTCGTCGGCCAAGGCGGCGGCCACGGCCTTGCGCAGCTCCTCGCCGCGCAGGTTCCTGGCCAGTACGCGGCCGTCGGGGGCGATCAAAAACGTGCCGGGCAAGCTGCGCACCGTGTAAGCGGTCGCCACGTGGCCATTGGTGCCCCCAGCGAAACCCTGCCGCCAGGGAAGCCGCTTTTCATCGACGTAGCGCTTCGCCACATCAGGCGTGTTGTCGCAGGACAGGCTAATGAGCGCAAACCGCGGATCACCGCCGAACTCGTCGTACAGTTTTTCGAAGGCGGGAATCTCAGCCAGGCACGGAGCGCACCAGGTGGCCCAAAAATCGAGGAGCACCAGCTTGCCGCGCAGTTTGCTCAGGCGCAACGACCCGCCCGAAAGCTGCTCGACTACAAAATCGGGCGCCAGCTCGCCCGCGTCGAGCGTATCGAACAGCACGGCCTCGATCTGGCCCAGGTCGAGCGGTTCGTCGCTTCGTCCGCCGGGCACCTCGGGCACGGTGAATTCGAGTTCGGCGCGGCCGATCTCCGTGCCGACGCCGTAGGCACTCGGTGAGGGCGGGTTGGCGATGGGAACCCTTAGCTTATAGGCGCCGGCCGGCACATCGGTTATTTCAAAGTGGCCATTTTCGTCCAGTTTTGACAGATACCTCGCGGAGGGCCAGGCATAGGCGCGCTTGCTCGCGTCCCAAGCGATTATTGCGACGGGATTATTCGTTTCCCAATCAATCCCGAGCTTGTTCTTATCGGTAAGCATTACGGAACCGACGACGGTCCTGCCCCTGCCGCCGATCATGATCTTCGTAATCCGTCCTGGGCGGATATCGACGGGCGCCTGCCAGGCGTACCACCGCATTGAACTACCAAGATAACTGGTGACGACGACTCTGCACACCGAACCCTTGCCGGGAATGACACGGTCGATGGTGAATCGACCATTTTTGTCACTCTTGAGTTGGTAATCTTGGAAACCGTACACCAGTTAGGGATGCGCGCGTTCGCGAACAAACGCCACTTCGCATTCCGGAGCGAGCTTTCTCCCCATCGCGACGAGCCCCTCGATGCGGCCCCACGGTTCGAGCACGATCGGGGCGTCGGGTTTGAATTCGCTATGGAGCCGCTCGGCATAGCCTTCGTCGTGAACAATCACCAGCAGGAACGGCTCGTCGCCCTGAGGCGGAAACGCGAAGCGACCGTCGGCGCCAGTTTTGACGACGTCGGCCTGGTTTTGATGCCGGTCGAAGTTTCCCGACTTCAGAACAGCACGATTCTGTTGCGTCGCCAATCCCACCTCGGCACCCGCTGCCGGTGAACCATCGGCGAGCAGTACGACGCCGGTCGGCCCGTTGCCCGGTTTCAACTCGAGGTCGAAGCTTTGCTTTCCTTCCGTCGAGCGGAAAACACGGGAGGTGGCCGGCAAATAGCCGTCGGCGACCACTTGCAACACATGGCCTTCCATCGGCTCGTCGAACTTGATGTCGTACTCGCCCTTTTCAAACAGCGTCGGTTCGTCGCGCGACCACGACACGTCGTCTCGGTTCGCGGACCGCCAGCCGTGACGCAGGCGGAACTTCTTGACGGGCTGATGCGAGACGGCATCGGTCACTCGGCCGCCGATCGTCAGCTCCGGGTAAAGCGTGACCTTGTGCGTTTCGGCCGAAGCCGCCAGCGGCGTTCGCCGCGCCGACATATAGCCGCTCTTGAGCAGGTCGAACAAAACGGCGTCGTCCGGCGCTGAGCGAAACACGGCCTTTCCCTGAGCGTCAGTCCGCGCGCTCAGCTTCAGCGTGCGATAGCCGCGCCAGGTATCGCTGACCACCCATACCTCGTTGAGGGCCTTGCCGTTTACGTCCGTGACCTGAACGCTCAGCGTGTGGCCCGGTTGCAACTCAAATCGCAAATCTTTGGTCTCTTCGCTGAGGGCCAGCTCCTGGAACGTGGGTGAAAAGCCTTCGCCCTGCACCGTGACCAGCGATCTGCCCGGCTTGCAGTTCTTCAAGACGAACCGCCCCTGAGCGTCCGTCGTTGCTTCGGGCTCGTTCGTGCCGAAGCGGCTGAAGCCCAGCCGCGCCTGAGCCCCTGCAACGGCCTTGCCATCTCGATCGACCACTTGCCCTGCCACTTGCAGGCCCTGCTTGAGCACAGCCACATTGCTTAGGCCTCGATTGGCTGTCGAGTAGCCCGACAAATAATCCGCATGCTCAACGCGAATGCCGACCGCGCCGATGTCGGCTGGCGCATCATCCCAAGTCCAATGGCCGTCGGCATCCGTGTTGAGCGTGGCCGCCGTGAACATGTAATTCGCCAGCTTCGGCCAAGTGACGGGCATGGAGACATCGAGCGAGGCGCCCGCGATCGGCCGGCCTTTTTCGTCCTCGACCATGCCACCGATTTGTGTGCCTTCATCGAAACGCAGGTCGATGCGCGCCGGCATTTCGATCTTCTGCTGCTCGCCGCGCCAGACGTGATGAATCGAAACGAAGCCAGCCTTGGCGGCCGTCATCCAGAGGTGATTGATCTCTTCCTTGGCCGGCCAGGTCAGCCGCGCTTGGCCATCGCGGTCGGTCGTCACGAATTGATTGAAGTTCTGCCCGCCGATTCGGCCGCCGAACCGCAGGCCCGCGCCGGCCAGTGGCTCGTCCGTGTCGGCGCTGACCGCTTGAATCAACGTCGTTTGATTCGTCTTGTCCGGCGCGTTCGGCTCGGTCTCCTTGGCGGCGTGGTTGTTCTCGGTTTTGCTCGCCGTCGCCTTGTCGGGCGACTGCCGCGCGGCGGTGGGCGGTTCGGCGATCGTTTCGCTGATGGTGAGGCCGCCCCACAGCAAGCTGGCGGCGGCGACCACGGCAACCGCCGCGGCCACTCGCCATTTAGGCAAACTTATGATTCCGGTTTGCCGCCGCATCGCCTCGATGCGGTGCAGGACGCGAGAGCTGCGCGCCATCGCCAGGCCGACCACTTTGGGCTGCTCCGCAAGGCGCAACGCGAGGCGCGCCAAGATGCAAACATAGAAATCGGCGTCTTTGATGCAGCCGGCGGCCAACGCGTCGCAGACGTAGTCGCAAGCATCGACATGTGCCCGCCGCGCCAACCAGATGAGCGGGTGAAACCAGAGCGCGATCGACAGCGCGTGCAGCAGCAGATTGAACGCGGGATCATTCCCCTTCAGGTGAGCGAGCTCATGCGCCAGAATCGCGCCCAGTTCCTCGCGTCGCGCCGCCTCGCATTGGCACGAAGGCAGCAAAACGAGCGGTCGCCAAACACCGATCAGGCACGGCGTTGCGAGGCGCTTGGTCTGTACGATCCGAAAGGCACGCCGCAGTTGCAACCGGGCGGCCGCAACGGTCGCTTCACCGGCCACCCAGCCGGGCACGGCGAACGAGTCGGTCCTGATAAGGCGCAGGCGGACAATTCCGACCGCCGTCCAGAGAATACCGACCAGTGCGCCGATGGACCAGCAAGTGAGCGCCAGAGCAGCCAGCGACAAGGTCCGCGGCGCCAGGTGGGCGGCCGTTGTTTCAGCGCGTTCGCCCGTCGCGTCGCAAGCGTCGTCTGAAGACGGCGGTTGGCCGGGGGGGCCGTGATCTGCACTCGTCCCTTCCTGGGCGATGGCCGGCGCCTGCCGGGCCGCGGCGCCTTCGCTCGCCGGAGGCGGCGTGGTGCGGGCCGCCGTGAATGAAACGTCGCGCATTGTTTCGCCGGCGTCAAGGTGTGTGGATTCGATGGCACTGGTATTTTCCATCGCCTGTCGCGGCCGCAACAGGCGGAGATTCACCAGCGGCGGAGCGAGCGACAATGCCGCCACGGCGAGCATTGCCAGCGCCGTCATCCGCCAAACGAGCACGCGCCAACGTGGATTCGAGCGGGCCAGGATGGCATGAAATATCCAGGCCATTGCCAGCACGACAGTCACCTTGCTTAGCAGCACCAGCGTCGCGTTCATCGTCGTTCCTTTGGCGCGGAGCGCCGTAAGAGTTGTTCGTCGGCGAGACGTTTCAGCTCGATGAGATGTTCTTCGCTCAGCTTTTCGCTACGGATGAGATTGAGCAGCAGCGCCTGCGTCGAACCGGCACAATAGGTGTCGATCAGCTCGCGCAGCGTTTTGCGCAGGGCCGATTGCCGGCGCGTGACGGCCTGATAATAAAACGCCTTGCCGACCTTTTGCCGTCGGACGTGTCCCTTCTCGCACAAGATGGTCAGGTACGACCGCAGCGCGGGGTTCTTGATCGGCTCCGGATAGAGCCGATGGATTTCACTCGGCTTCATCTCGCCATGCTCCCACAGCAGTCGCATTACGTTCAGTTCGCCGGGCGTAAATCGAGGCATGGCAGTTTAACCGCGTCGAGAGGCCAATGTGCAGAGAATACTGCACGTGATGATCGCTGTCAAGCGCCGGTCCCCTGTGGGGAAACGCAGGGTTCAACGATGGCGATTCTTGGGACGCAGGGCCCCTCGTTCAGCTCCGCTGCAGGCGCAGTCCTTTGGGGACCAGCCAGCGCTCGGCCGCCTCGAACAAACCCTGCGTGACGATCGCCAGCAGGGCGGCCGGCACGGCGCCATCCAGAATCAGGCCGACGTCGTCCAAGCGAATGCCGCTGAGGATCGGTTGTCCGTAGCCGCCGGCGCCGATCAAGGCGCCGGGCAAGCGGACGTCTGCCGAGCTTTCAGAAGACCGCTCATTCGTCGTTTTCATTCTGGTTCGCCTGCCCGGCCATCCCTTGCACGGCCGCCGGAGCGGAAGTAGAAACGGTTCACAAGGATTCGCTCCAGCGAGGCGGCGAGGCATGATATCCGATCTACCGGGCCGCTTCTTTTTTTTGGGAGGAGAAAAACGCGATGCGGCTGTTGGTCATTGAAGATCAAGTGGATTGTGCTCTCGTTCTTGAAAAGCGGCTGGCGTTGGAAGGGCACGAAGTGCGCGTGTGCCACAACGCGTGCAGCGCCTTGCTGGATGCCCCGGAGTTTGAGCCCGATGCCATCCTGCTCGATATCGGGCTGCCCGGAATGGATGGCTGGCAACTCGCCCCCTTGCTTCGCGATGCGTTAGCCGACAAGCAGGTAGTCTTGATCGCGATCTCCGGGTATCAAACCGAGAAAGATTTCCTTCGGTCGAGAGCCGCCGGCATCGACCATCATCTCACGAAGCCCAACTACTTCCAGCAACTGACGGAGATATTGAAGCAGCGACCATCGCAATCGTGAAGGTGCCGGAACCGATTCGCAGTTTCTCATGGATTCTCGTTCTCACAACCGTGCCGCGTGGAACAAAAAGGCCGAAGAACACGACCGGTGGACAGTGCCGGTCAGCAGCGAGGCCATCGAGCAGGCCCGCCACGGGCAGTTTCGCATTCTCCTGACGCCGACGAAGCCGGTGCCGATGGCCTGGTTCCCGCTTCTGCAAGGGACGCCAGCGCTGTGCCTGGCCTCCGGCGGCGGACAACAGGGGCCGTTGCTCGCCGCAGCCGGTGCCGTCGTGACCGTGTTCGACAACTCGCCGCGGCAGCTTGAACAGGACCGGTTTGTCGCCAAGGGCGAGGGCCTCGCGATCGAAACCGTCGAGGGCGACATGCTTGACCTGTCGGTGTTTGCGGATGAAACATTCGAGCTGATCGTGCATCCCTGCTCGAATTGCTTCGTGCCGGCAGTCCGGCCAGTTTGGCGCGAGTGCTTTCGCGTGCTTCAACGCGGCGGCGTGCTGCTGGCCGGCTTCGTGAATCCCGTTCGCTACCTCTTCAACGCGGACGAAATCCAGAACGGTAATTTGGCGGTTTGCCACCGGATTCCCTACTCCGATCTTCGCGATCTGGACGGCGCCGAGCTGCGGCGGATCGTCGTCGACCCAGGTGCGCCACTCGAATTCGGCCATACGCTGAACGACCAAATCGGCGGGCAGCTCGATGCGGGTTTTTTGCTCACCAGCGTCTACGAGGATCATTACGCCGAGACCGACGGCGATCCGCTGTCGCGCTACATCGACAGCTTCATGGCCACGCGTGCCATCAAGCCGCATCGTGCGTGATGCAGTTGCTTGCCGCCGCGAAAGAGGTGTGATAGAATGCCGGCATGACTGAGCTGAGTCGCGAATTGCAGCAGGCCCTCGATAGTCAGGCGGACGCACCGCCGCGGCTCGTCGATCCGCGCACGAAGAAAGCCTACGTGCTTCTGGCCGCTGAGCAGTACGAGCGGATCAGGGCGCTTTTGGAGCAGGACGACGATCTGAGCCACACGTATCCGGCGCAGATGGAGGCCGCGATGCGTGCCGGCTGGGGCGATGCGTCGATGGATGACTACGACCGTTACGATGATCTGCGCGGCTAACGATGTCTCTCTCCCGTGGTGACATTGTTCTGGCGGAACTGCCCTACGTTCTGGCGGAACTGCCCTACAGTGATCGCAGCGGGGTGAAAGTGCGGCCGGCACTTGTCGTGCAAAACGACCTCAACAATCGCCGCCTCCAGGACGTCATTCTCGCGCTCATCACCAGCACGACGCGCCGCGCCTCGCTGGAACCGACCCTGCTTTTGATCGACATCACGGCCCCCGATGGCAAACAGGCCGGGCTTCTACACACCTCCGCCATCAAGTGCGAACACCTGATCACGCTGCATCAGCGATTCGTCAAGCGCGTCATCGGCCGCCTGCCGCGGGCAGTCATGCAGCAGGTCGACGGTTGCCTCAAGGTTTCGCTTGGCATTTAATCGCTTTCCCCAAGTCTCGGCGTTGATCGCCAGTCGTTGGAGAATCGGCCGCAAGTCCTCAGGAATCGCGGCGCTTATCCGAGCGGATCTGCCGCCCAGTGCAATCGAGCAAGGCCAGCTAATCGTCGAGCGACAGCGGCAAGAAGCCGCGGTCCGACGCTCGTGCGGCCGGGCATTTAGGCATAGCGTCGCCCGCAGATTGCGCTGCATTGCTGTCCCGGACGGACTTAACCATCCGTCTCGCGCAGTGTCGGGGGGTAGAGGCTTCGCGGCAAAACGTCTCATTCTCGGCTGCGTGAACTATAAATCCGTCTGGCCGTCAGGCCTGGGCACGCTTCCGCGGCATCGTGGGGCGTACGGACCTACCGATGCGCCACTTGAAAGCGCGCCTCCCGCAAGGCCTGGTCGAGAGCATCGTCGGCCGGGGCCGGGGCGGTCTGCTCGGTGTCGTCGTCGTAGTTCGGACGCGCCACGCGATGGGCCACCGGCACGTCGGGTTTCACGCCGATCCCGCTATAGGGATAGCCCTTCGGCGAATAGAACTTGGCCGTGGTCAACCGCAGACCGCTGTTGGCCAGGTTGAGCGGAAAGATGCCCTGCACCGAGCCTTTGCCGTAGCTCGTGGCGCCCACGATGCGGCCGCGGCGGAAGTCGCGGATGGCACCGGCGAAAATCTCGCTGGCGCTGGCGCTGTCGCCGTCGATCAGCACGACCAGCGGCACCCGCCAGGTCCCGGCCTCTCGCGCCGAATAGGTGTAGTCTTCCTGGCGGCTGCGGCCGCGCGTCGAGACGATCGTGCCGCGATCGACGAACTTGTCGACCACTTCCACGGCCGTGTTCAGCAGCCCGCCCGGATTGCCCCGCAGGTCGACGATCAGCGTCTTCATGCCCTGACGGTGCAGCCGCCACAGGGCGGCGTCGAGATCGCGGGTGGTCGTTTTCTGGAAGCAGGTGAGCTTGACGTAGGCCACGCCGTAGCCGGCGTCGAGGATGCGGGCTTCGTCGATGCTGGGCACTTCCACGTGCTCGCGGCGAACCCGCAGTTGCCGCGGCTGCTGGCCCGATGTGAGGGCCGTCACCAACACGTGCGAGCCTTCTTTGCCTTGCAGCAGGTTGGCGGCCTGGTCGGTGGTCAGGTCGGTGGTCGAACGGCCGTCGACCGCGATGATGCGGTCGCCCGCCACAATGCCGGCCCGCTGTGCCGGGCTGCCGGAAATCACCTTGACGATCAGCAAGGCCCCTTGGTCCGATTTCAATTCGACGCCCAGGCCCACAAAGTTGCCTTCGATCTGCGAATAGACTTCGTTGAGCTGCGACGAGGTGAGGAAGGCCGAATAGGGATCGAGCGAGTTGGTGGCCCCGCAGACGTATTCGTGGATGCAGGCCGATTCCGCCAGGCCCAGCTCGTCGTGGCAGATCCGCGCGGCCAACGCAGCGACTTCGCTGGCGGCGTGACGGTTGTTGACGTGGACGGTGGTCGCCCGGCCGGGCAGCGCGCGGCGCAACTGGTCGACCTTGGCGGTGCTTACGCCGGGCAAGTTCGCTTCCAGGAACAACGGGTCGGCCAGGGCCACTTGCAGGCTGGTATGGCCGAAGTCGGCCAAGCGGCGCCAATCGGGCGTGTCGACGTAATGGGCCTGGATTTTCAGCAGCACCTCGGAATACAGGTCGAGGGCCTGCCGCGGCGAGAGGGCGGTGATAGTCTCGCGAAAGTTACGGTCGCCGTAGCGCCGCGCCAAGTCGTAGTGAATGCGGCAGAGTTGCAGCCGCTGCTCGATGTGACGGACCGCCGGGTATTGCCGGTGGCCGTCTTCGTAGAGCGTGAGCGCCTCGCCCCAGCGGCGCTCGCTTTCGAGTCGCTGACCGCGGCTGAGCAACTCATCGACGTCGGTCTGCGATGCGGCGACCGGCGTGGTGGTGGCCGCGGTCTGCTGGGCCGCGAGCGGTAGGGGAAACGAAAACAGAACCGCCAGGCAGCAGGCCCAGGCGCCGACAAAGACCCTTAATCGCATGGTGTCTCGCATCTCTCGGGGTGTGACAAACGCCAACCGAAGCGTGCGCTACAGGGCCTCTGGCCCGGCGAGGGCCATTGCCCGCAGCATTGCGGCGGGAACCGTTTCTTACGGTCTGGGGATGTCAAAGGGTAAAAGCAGGTTGCCGAGAAGCGGGTCCAGAATCTCGGCTAAGAGAGTATAGTCCACGAATACGCGGCCGTCAAAAGGCTGCCAAAAAAAGACAGGCCAACCCGCACGCACGCACGGAAAAAACGCTGAATCGCCACCCGCCCGTGAGGGTCGTAATGGACATGACGATGGGAAGGGTGGCGGAATTCGTGAGAATTCCGGCGCAGCCTCGATCTTCATCGGGCACGACCTTTCTCTAAGGGACGAACGCAATTTCTGAATCTGGTGCGGGTTGACCCGCGAGGGCGTGCGCTCATCCCGGAGCAAGAAGTGCTTTTCGCGGCCATTGTTGACCGCTTCCATGAAAGTCGCCCGTCTACCACCCTTACGCGGCGCGGCGGAAGGTGGTTCGCAGACTGGCAGAATCCACCCGGATTCGCGACAATGATTTCGGTGGGCGGCGCGAATCCAGGCAATCGAAGAAAGGAGAATGGCGATGTTGCGATACGTGTTTGCGGCCGTTGTGTTGCTGGCGGCGATCGAGGGCGAGACATGCGCGGCGGACCGCTTCGCACGGGCCATCGCCGGGCCGCCCTTGCCCGCCGCTTTCGCCGGCCGCTATGGCTACGGTCCCGGCTGGGCCTATAGCGCCTATTACGGCGGCCCGGTCTATTACTACTATGCCAACCCCAACGCCAGGCTCCCGCCGGCGCCGAGTTATCCGACCTGGCCAAGCTACGGCTTCGTCTACTCGAATCTTTACCCGCGCGGGGTCTATAACTATGGCTGGTACACGTTTCGCTACTAAAACGGCGTTTGGCGTTGGGGCACAGGAGACGATCATGAATCTTGACGAAATCGCGCAACAGGCGGCCATCGAACATGAAATGCTCAAGCACATCGCAGCCGCGCTGCGGGCCACCATGCAGTGGAAGCTGAGCGGCGACGACGTCTCGCGCAAGCTGGGAAGCCTGCGGTTCATCTCCCAGTCGTTCCAGCGTCATCTGGAGCACGTGATGACGCTGGAAGAATACGACGGCTATATGAACGTGGTCACGGAATCGTATCCGGAGCTGACCGAGCGGACCGAAAAACTGCGTCTCGATCACGACCGCTTTCGCGACGCCATCGGCCGCCTCAACTACCGGCTGGAGCGCGTTTCGCCCGCCGACGTGGCCGCCTTCGAAGAGACCTGCACGGCACTCAACGAGTTGCTGGAAGAGATCAACGACCACAACCAGCGCGAAACCGCTCTGATCCAGGAAGCGTTTTGCGACGACGTGGGGGGCGAAGGCTGAGCGCAAATGGCCATTGTTTCGGCGATTCTCGCATGATCGAGGCGACGCTTGCCCGTGTGGCTGCCGGACACGATCTGTCGATGGACGAGATGGCCGCTGCCGTCGATGGCATCATGCGCGGCCTGTGGCCCGAGTCGAGCATTGCCGAGTTGCTGCTCGGCCTGCGCGGCAAGGGAGAAACGGTCGACGAGATCGCCGGCGCCGCGGCGGCCATGCGCCGGCACATGACGCCCATCCGTAGCGGGCGGGAGGCGATTGTCGATACCTGCGGCACCGGCGGCAACGCGTCGGGCATCTTCAACGTGAGCACGACGGCGGCCTTGGTGGCGGCCGCCGCGGGCGCCTCCGTGGCCAAGCATGGCAACCGGCGCGTCACGAGCAAGAGCGGCTCGGCCGACGTGCTGGCCGAGTTGGGCCTGAATTTGGCGGCCGACGTCGATTGCGTCACCGCTTGTCTCGACGAGCTGGGCCTCTGTTTTTGTTTCGCGCCGCTGTGCCATGCGGCCATGAAGCACGTGGCTCCGGTGAGGCAGCGGCTGGGCGTGCCGACGATTTTCAACTTGCTTGGCCCGCTGACGAACCCCGCCGGTGCGCCGCATCAGCTTCTCGGCGTGGGCCGTGACGAATTGCGGCCCTTGCTGGCGGCAGCTCTCAGCCGTTTGGGCACGAAGCGCTCCGCGGTAGTGCATGGCGCCGACGGTTTGGGCGAGATCACAGTGGCGGCCGAAACGCGCGTCACGCTGGTCGATGATGGCCGGCTGACGGAGCTCGTTTGGACGCCGGCCGATTTCGGCCTGGCGGTTTCCTCGCTCGACGCGCTGCGTGTGGACGGGCCTGTGGAGAGTGCCCGATTGGTGCGGGCGGTCTTGTCGGGCGAAGCGGGTGCCGCGCGAGACATCGTGCTGCTGAACGCCGCCGCGGTGCTTTGGCTTTGCGGTCGGGCGGGCGATCTCGTCGGCGCCGCGCGCTTGGCCGGAGCGGCGATCGACTCCGGTGCGGCCGCGGAGCTTTTGCGGCGTTTGGTCGAGCGATCCGACCGGCCCGGCGGTGGCGAGCGGGAGGCGTAGTAACCTTGCCGTAGTATCTGAATTAGCTAGTGCTCTCGGGAAACCCGAATGCCGCTGGAGTCAGGCCGAAGTACCCGGCGAGGCGCCCGATTTGGTCACGGTTCAACTGCCGCTTGCGGTGCAACACCGCCGACAAGGTCGTGTTGACGATCCCGGTGGCCGCTGCGAGCTCCCATTGCGTCATGCCGCGCGACTCCATCAGGAACCGCAACATGTCGGCGTCGGGAACCGGTTCCACGGGGTCGGTGGCATTCTCGTATTTTTCCACCAAATCGGTCAGCACGTCCAGGTAGTCCTGCTCCGCGCGCGTCAGCTTGGCGCGGTCCAAGAGCGAGTCGAGCATTTTTATGGCGCGGTTCAACTCGCGACCGTTGCGGATGGGCCGTAGCGGAAGCGCCGTCACGAGCTCGATGTAGGTGTCGTGGTCGAAGCCCGTCATGCTCACTGGCATCCTCCTTTCCATCGCTCGCGGTCATAGGCGGCGTGCGTCAAGACGTTTCGCACATAGACCACCGCCGTATTATAGTGAATCGCGGCAATCAGCCGGTATTTATCGCCGCCAATGTTGAAGCCCTTGACCCCTGCCGCAAGTCGTTTAGACTGAACCTCTTTGGGCAACGCTGGCGGCGTCTGCCGCTGCGCGCTTGTGGATGTTCAAAAAGTAAGGATTGAGACGTGCCCGGTACTTGTGTCATCGGTTTGCAATGGGGCGACGAAGCCAAGGGCAAAATCGTCGACCTCTTGACCGAGGACCACGACGTCGTCGTCCGCTATCAAGGCGGAGCCAACGCCGGCCATACCGTCGTCACCGGCGGACAAACCTATAAGCTCTCGCTGATTCCCAGCGGCATCCTGCGGCCCGACGTGCAGTGCGTCATCACCGGCGGCGTCGTGCTCAATCCGCCGAGCATCCTGAGCGAAATCGACGGACTCCGGGCACGCGGCATCGAAGTCGGCAAAAACCTGGTCATCAGCGACCGGGCACACGTCATCTTTCCCTGGCACCTGGTCGAAGACCGGCTGACCGAAGGAAGTGCCCGAAACGGCGAGGCCATCGGCACGACCATGCGAGGCATCGGCCCTTGCTATCGCGACAAGGTGGGACGCACCGACGCCATTCGCCTGGGCGATCTTTACCGAGCGTCGATTCGCGAGCGGATCGAGCACGTGGTGGCCCACAAGAACATGATAATCGCCGCCATGGCGTGCGACGCGACTGCCGCGGTTGAACGGCTCGACGCCGCCCGGATTCACGCCGAATATCAGGGCTATGCCGAACGCCTCAAGCCACACGTGGCCGATACCACCGCGCTTTTGCTGGATGCCTTGGAGGACGGCGAGCGAGTGCTGTTCGAAGGCGCCCAGGGCGCGTTGCTCGACGTGGATCACGGCACGTTTCCTTACGTGACCAGCAGCAACAGTTCGGGCGTGGGAATCGCCTCCGGTTCCGGCGTGCCGGGCCGATATCTGAATAAGATCATCGGCGTGGTGAAGGCCTACGGCACGCGCGTGGGCGGCGGGCCGTTTCCCACCGAGCAAGACAACGCGCTGGGGCAGCACCTTCGCGACCGCGGCAACGAATATGGCACGGTCACCCGCCGGCCCCGACGCTGCGGCTGGTTCGACGCCGTGGCCGTGCGATATACTGCCCGCCTGAGCGGCGTCGATACCTTGGCCGTAATGCTGCTCGACGTGCTCAGCGAGCTCGACGAAATCAAGATCTGCACGGCCTACCGGGTGGGTGGCCGGCGGGTCTCTGTGTTTCCCAGCCACGTCGAAGACTTGCGTCAGGCCGAGCCGGTCTATGAGACGCTGCCGGGCTGGAAGCAAGAGGTCAGCGAGGCCCGTTCGATGGCCGACCTGCCCGATAACGCACGGAAGTACCTGGCTTTCCTCAGCAAGGTGATCGGCCGGCCGGTCGAGATTGTCTCGGTCGGGCCGGACCGGGAACAGACCGTCCTGGCCGATCCGCGGAGCACGACGAGTGGCGAACGCCTTTACCAGCCCCAGTCTTGATCTGGCCGACGTGCCGCTGGACAAGCGTCCGCGGCACATCGCCATCATCATGGACGGCAACGGACGATGGGCACAACGTCGCGGCCTGCCGCGCATCGAAGGGCACCGCCGCGGTGTGGCCAGCGTGCGTTGCGTCAGCGAAGAATGTGCCCGGCTGGGCGTCGAGCAGCTCACGCTCTACTGCCTCTCCAGCGAGAACTGGAAGCGGCCGAAGCGCGAACTCGATCTGTTGATGCACCTGCTGGAGCAGTACCTAATCGAGGAACGCACGACGCTCATCAACGAAAACATCCGGCTGAGCGTGATCGGCCGCCGCGACGGCCTGCCCGACAGCGTGTTATGCGAGATGGACAAGACGGTCGAGTTGAGCCGTCACCACGGCGGCCTGCAGCTTTGCCTGGCGATCAACTACGGCGGTCGTGCGGAGATGGTCGATGCGGTGCGTTCGATCGCCCAGGCCGCGCGGGCCGGCACGCTGGACGCCGACGACGTGGATGAAACGACGATCGCCGATCATCTTTACACGGCCGGCATGTCGGACCCCGACCTGTTGATTCGCACGGCGGGCGAGATGCGGATCAGCAATTTTTTGCTCTGGCAGATCAGCTATGCGGAGCTGTGGGTGACGGAGCACTGCTGGCCGGAGTTCCGCGAGTCGGATTTGCACGCGGCGATCCGCGATTTTGCGGCACGGGACCGCAGGTTTGGCGGGCTGAGCTTGGAGTAGTCAGCCATGTCGGTTGATGCGGTGGCGATTCGGTATCGCCCCCTCGGGAACCAACCGGCGAAGGGTCATGCGCGAGACGTCGCTCCGGCTGCATAGCTCGCTGGCTGTGATGAGGTTCGCGGAATCACTCATCCGGCACCGGCGCGGCCTTGCGGGGGACTGTTGGACGGCGATGCCGCCGAGACAGCAAGCGACCGCCAGAATGGCCACAAGCAACGCTCGCAAGCTGAACCGAAAACCGTCGGGGCATGGGTCAATCGTTAGGTCCGCAAAGCCTTTCTGGTAAAGTCCTTGCACCGACAGCGAATTGCCCCGAAAAGACCGGCTTGACGCAAGCCTAGTGGCCGCTAGACTTTAAGCGGCGCTGGACTTGCCCAGATTGCGCAATTTGCGAACGTTTCGCCTGCTTGGCTGGTCCAGTGGTGCCCAGCTGACCGAAGTAGATGAAGGGAGTCGGTGCGCGCCCTTGGAACCTCTGTGATCGTATGTTCAAGTCAATTCGCCTACAGAACTTCAAGTCGTACAAGGACAGCGGCGAAATACCGCTTGCACCTCTAACCGTTCTTGTTGGGCTGAACAACTCTGGCAAGTCATCCATTTTGCAGGCAATTCTTGCGCTTAAGCAAACCGCTCTGGATAGTGCCAGCGTTGCCCCAAATCGGCCGGCCTTTATATCTACCGGGAGCTATGCCACGCTCAATGGATTTTATGATATCTTGCACAAGCCCCAAACGGAAGCGTCTTTTTCGATTTCTCTTGAGCTTGACAAGACCGAAGAACAAAGCTTCATATCCGGTGGAGATCGCCCGGAAACGAGACAAGCTTGGAAAGTGCCTATCGCCAACAAGCTGGATGTATCGTTCTGCCTTGGGGCTGAAACAAAGGAAATCGAAGTTGAGCGTTCCGTTTTGACGCTCAATGACGAGAAGATTCTTGAATACCAAAGGAACGGACACGTCGCCTGGAGCTCTGACAAGTTTCCATTCTCCACGGAAGGCGCTGGGGTTTTTCTCAGAGGATTCACACCGGCGCTGGTCGCGTTGCCCACGGGAACGCCAAACCCCGGAACTGGTGATTTCTTTACAGCGCTTCAACAGATATCCGCTCATAGCTACATGTGGATTACATGGCTTGGCAGCAGGGTTCATCGTGTCGGTGCCATAAGAACAAGGGTTCCATACACAACGAGCGTTGGCGTCAGAACGCCGCCTGAATTTGGGCTTGGTGGCGAGAACCTGCTGGCAGCACTTGCGAACGAAGAACGGCGCGGTCCAGCGAATAGGACTCTAGTAGATGAGGTAAACGACTGGCTCTCAAAGACTAGAATTCTCAACAAAGTCCACCTGAAAACAGATAAGGCGAACAATGTGCGCATGCTTTTAGGCGACGAAATGAGGGGGGGCCCATCAGACATCAATGTTGCGGGAATGGGGGAAGGCATTTCGCAGATACTCCCCATTATCGCCCTAGCAGTTTCCGTAAATCCTCGTCATTGCCTGTTGATCGAACAACCTGAGATTCATTTGCACCCTGCGTTACAAGCAGACCTTGCCGACCTGTTTATAAGCGTATCTGGGGAGCACGATCGGCAAGTAATCGTTGAAACTCACAGCGAACACCTAGTCTTGCGGATTCGCCACAGGATTGCTTCTGGAACGCTTGACCCACAAAACGTCAGAATTCTTTTTGTTGAAAAGTCGGCTGGCGAGAGCACGGTAAGACCACTCGACGTCAGTGATACTGGCGAGGTCACTAACTGGCCAGATGGCTTTTTTGATGAAGCCTACAGTGAAGCAATGGCGATGGTAGAGGCGGCTGCAAAGAGGAGAGCGACGAGTGCCCATTGAAGATTTGACACTTGACGTGAACGTCCTCATAAGCCACAATAAGAGCAATATCCCGTGCGAGGATAAGCACCGGAATCTCATGAAGGCGTTTGAATCGCTAGTGTTTCTGGCGCTCGATGATGCTGGCCATATCAAGCAACTCTACGTTAATCGACTCGGCTCAAATTCCCTTGCAACAAAATGGCTTGCGAGCCTAGCAAGTAAATCTCGCATCCATCTTTTTCCGTTGGGGAGAATCCCGAAGCCACTCAAAGTCAAGTTTGACGAGACGGGTTTTCACTGGGCGGACGACAAGTATGTTAGGCTCGCTATGATGACGCCGGACAAGCACTGGGTCACCGAAGATACTGGAATAAACGCGAGTCACAGAAAGCTTATCTCTGACCACGTGGGCGTGACGACTCACGACACGCAGTCTGCTTGCGATCTTCTTGGTATTTGATGTTCGGTGAACCATATCTCGTGATCGACGTCCATATCGGTCATGAAACTTTTTCTGCTTTAAAGCGAACAATCCGGCAACACGATGGAGAGCGGTCCGCGCCTTCGCGGCGCAGCGGCCTTATAAACCGCGTTAGGGGCGGGAGCATGCTTGTTTGGCGACTTCTCCTGGGCGCGGTCTTCATCGGCGGCATCACTGTGCTTTGCTGGCTCGATTACCACGCCGCCACGCCAGGCGTCTGGCTGTTTCCGTTGGCGGTGCTGTTGGCCATGCTGGCCAGCGAAGAATTGCTCTCGATGCTGGCGGCTCGCGGCTTGCGGCCGGCGGCTTGGGCCATCTACGCCGGCAATGTTGCGATCGTGGCGGCCAATTGGGTCCCGCACGTCCCAGCGCTCGTCATTCCTGTCGGGGCCTTCGATGCTCCGGCGGTCGCCTTCGCCCTCTCGTTGCTGGTGGTCTTTCTCGCTGAGATGGTGCGGTATCGAGAGCCGGGACAATCGACGGTGCAGCTTGCCACGGCTGTGCTCGCGCTGGCCTACGTCGGCTGGCTGCTCACGTTCCTCATCGAGTTGCGGTTCGCGGGTGGTGCCCGGCTCGGCATGGCGGCGCTGGCCTCGCTGATCGTAGTGGTGAAGATGTGCGACATCGGCGCCTATACGGTGGGCCGCTTGATCGGGCGGCACAAGATGTCGCCACGACTCAGCAGCGGCAAAACCATTGAAGGGCTGGCCGGCGGACTCGCTTTCGCTTGCCTCGGATCGTGGTCCGCTTTCCACTGGATTGTGCCGGGCTTGGGCGGCCTGGGCGGGCCGGTTCCCGTCGCGACGTGGCTCATCTTTGGATTGGTGGTCGGCATTGCGGGCGTGCTGGGCGATCTGGCCGAATCGCTGCTGAAGCGTGACCTGGGCTGCAAAGACTCCAGCCAGTGGATGCCCGGCTTCGGCGGCGTGCTCGACGTGATCGACTCGCTGCTGCTGGCGGCGCCGGTGGCCTATATGCTGTGGTGTTGGCTGGTGGTGTAGCGGGCATCGTCGCCTTTCGCTTCGCGAAAAACGACTTTTGGTGGGCCGGGGCCAGTGCCACCCTGCGCGCGATTTTGGGCCAAAGCGAAGCCTACTGCAGTACCAGACAGCCGCAGGGCCGGCCGCCGACGGTGCGGATGCGCTCGAGCTCTTGCTCAACCCGGCGACGATGCGTGCCGCCCAGCCGCAGCACTAAGAACGTGGCATCGCTGGTTGCCAGAATGGGCGTCGTTACGGCCGCATTGCGCGATGTCGCATCGACGACAATGTACGCGAACTGGTCCTGCATCGTCTGCCATAATTCGAGCAACGCGCGGCAAGACATGCTTCCGGACTGTTCCAATTCTCCGCGATCGAGCACGCGAAACCCGCCCGACGGATCGGGCAATAACGCGGTTTGCCAGTGGGCGCGTCGCTCCGCCAGATTGCCCGCGAAAGCACCGCCTCGCGCGGTCTCGCGCGGCGACGCACCGGGGACGTGCCGCACCGCCAGCACCGCGGCACGTTTCCACGCGGCCAACTCCGAACAGAGCTCGTGAAGTACCGGCCACATTTCGCCGCCGTCCAGGGAGGTCAGCGCGATCACCGAGCGATCTTCTTCGGGCAAGAGCCGCTCGACTTCCTCCGCCAGCCGGCAGCGCGGGCTGACGCGCGAAGGCGGTTTCGGCGGCGTCGATTCGAGCGTTGCCTGCACGAGCGGAACCTCGCCCACGTGGGCCGGGCCGGCCACGGCAATCTCCGTGGCCGTTTCCGACGGATCATAGACCCGGATCAGCTCATAGCTTCCGCCGTAGGCCGAAAGTTCCTCACTCGGGCCGCGTGGCGAGGCTGGAGCAACGGGCCAATCCGGCTTTTTCCCCTCGATCTGACGCAGGGCCTGCAAAAGCAAGCTCATCGGACGATGGCCCAGCGGCACCGCGCGGTCAAGACTTGGCGAGCTCATGCTTTTAACCGCGACGTAGGGATGAGAAGAGTTGCCGGTATTCTTGACGCCGCACCTGGGGCGGCCGGGTTAACGACGGAGTGTGCCTTTCCGCGCGCGGGTCGTCCTCCACGACCATCAGGTCGTCGTCGGCGCCGATGGCCCAATCGTCGTTCCTGACGAGCGGAATCGCCGCGGCTTCCTCCAGCTCGTCTTCTGCCACGGCCACCTCACGACGACCGTCTTCGCGCGACGCTGCCTCGTCGGTCGCCACGGCGTCGTAGGTGGATGCCGAGAAGGGAGCCAAGGAACCGATCGCCGCGGTCTGGAACCAGGGCTGCTCCGCGGCACTTGCCGCCACGATCGAATTCGTGTTCTCGGCAACCGGCTCGTCCAGGGCGTCCAACTCAGTCGGATTTGCGGGCAGGCACGGTTCGAGCAAGGCCGACAACGATCGGCTTTCGTCGCACTCCACCTGTTGTTGGTCCGTGATCGCACCGGGCTCCAGAGTGCAATAGCGATCGACGAGCACCTCTTCCTCCTCGAAGTGTTCGCCAAAAGGATCGCTGGCGCCACGATCGGCCGGCTGATAAAGGTAGTCCGTCGTCGATGCGGCGAAATCGCGATCCAGCTCGCGCAGATGGTCGTCGATTTGATGGAGCAACAGCGTCGCTTCAGCCGCCGGTCCAGGTTCTGCAGCCGGCGCGAAGTCGCTGTCGTCCAAGGCAGAATCCTCCGTTGCGAGTTCCGCTTCGTCATCCAGGCTGCCGAACTCGATGAAGCCCTCCCTCGCTGCTTCCCTCGCTGCTTCCGTCGCCGTGCCGGGGCGTGCGGCGACGTTCCAGGGTGTGGGCAACTGTTGCAGGTCGGACCAGGCTTCTTCCACGCCCGCCCGGTCGATTTGCTGTGCTCCGCCCGCGAAAGCCAAAGTCAACGCGTGGTCGCAAACCTGATTGATCAATCGCGCCACGCCGTCGGTCGCGCGATATACGGCCTCCAGGGCATCGGGCGTAAAGATCGCTTGCGCGCCGGCAGGCGCGGCGAGCTGGGCTACGATGAATTGTTGCGTCTGCGAGTAATCGAGGGCCTCCAGGTAGCAACGCGTGGCGATGCGTTGGCTCAGCGCTTCCAACAGCGGGTCGGCGAGCAACTCTTCCAGGCTTGGATTGCCGGCCAGCACCAGTCGCACGCGCGGCTGTCCGTGGCGCACGAGGTTGGCGATCAAGCGGACCTCTTCCAAAAGCCGGGGCGCCAGCGTATGGGCCTCATCGACGAGCAACAGCAGACCGTGGCGCGCGTTCTGCTCGTTCGAGACATAGTCGATGAGCGACAGCCGCAATTCGCCCTCCTCCAGCCGCCGATAGGGAAGTCCGAGCTCGAACAAGATGGCCTGCAACAATTCGCGTCGCGTGTCGAGATGGCCGTTGGAGAGAAGTGCCACCGCGTAGGGCCCGCGGAACTTCTCGGCCAACAGGTGGCAAAGCAGCGTCTTGCCAGTGCCGGCGGGTCCGATGAGGAGCGCGGCCCCTTCCGCTCGTTCAATCGAGCGCACCAGGGCCTGTCGCGAGGCTTCGACGGCGCCCACCGGAAAGTAGCGATCGACGCTGGGGGCCGCGGCGAACGGCCGTTGCTTCAATTGGAAAAACGACTCGTACATGCTGCGATCCTGTCTTGGTCGGGACCCGACGTGGTCGCGCCACGGCGCGACGGCACCTTCCATAGATTCGGCAGGGACGGGGTGGAAGCTACAACTTGAAGCGATCAATTCAGCGTCACGCGGTCGATCACGACGACCGGCAGACGCGTGCTGGAGCGCACTTCCTCGACCGAATGAAAAGTCCGCCGCCGGTCCGGCCAGGTGGCCAGCACCAGACCGCCAATGGCGACGGCGGTCATCGTCGCGACGGTCCATCGCTGCCAAGGTAACGGACGCGCGGTGACATGCGGAGTGTCTCCCACGACCTCGATTTCCGTAACCACACGACTGTGCGCCGCGGACCATCGGCGTTCGCACGCCCGCTCGGCTGCAATCGCCGCGTCACGTCGGTCCTGAGCCGCAAACATCGCCTGGCCAAGTTGTTGAATCTCGGCCGCCGTCACCGGGGGCAAAGGACCGGCGTCCGAGCGGTCCACGTTTTCCACCACGGCGGCCGCAACATCCGGTTCGACGGCCGGCGTCGGCTGATTGTTGAGCGCGGCCCGCAGCACATCGGTTTTTTCGTCGAGGGCCTTCATTTCCGGATGTTCCGGCATCAGCCGGTCGGCCAGCGCTTGGCGGCGGTTCTCCAGCTCGGCCAGCTGCTGCCGGGCCAGAAACCAGTCGGCATGGTCCGCTGCCTCCGCCGGCGCGGCATGCCTTGTGGGGACCGGCGCCGTCGAAGCTGCGCCGGATGGTGCCGAGCCGTGGCCAACAAACCGCAACGATTGCTCGAACCTTTGCCTGGCGAGAGCGACCGCATGCTGTGCGGCGGAGGCTTCGGCATGCGCCGCATCGAGTTGGGCTTGCAGCCCACGCAGATCCGCCGACGGGGGAACCGCCAAACGGCGCGCCAGCGTATGTACCAGTCTGCCGGCGCCTGGTGTTCCGGCTTCGCCCGTCCAGTGGACGACCAGCGTCTTATTGCCCGTCCTGTCGGTCGCACCGAAGTCAATCCGCACCTTGTCGCGCGCCCACTCGGCAAGCCGGGCAGGGTCTCGCGACGGGATTTCGCCTGCTTCCAAACCAGCCTCTTCGACCGCACGAATGAGGCTTTCGGGACGTAGCAACTCAGCCACAAGCCGCTCGACCTGTTCGGTGGCGTGGCCGCTTTCCGGCATGGCTTGGTACACGACGGCCGTGGGCGGCGATTCGATTCTTGCCGCCGGGGCCAGCAGGAACCAGACGGTCGCATAGGCGGCCAGACCCATGCCGCTCGCCGTCAGCAGGGTGGAAACGCTCGGTCGGTGATGCGATAAAGCGACGCGGCGCATGAGCAGATTAGTCCAGCGGTGACGAGTCCCCCGTTTCGTCATCGCCCACGACACCGCTCGAACTTGAACCACGAGACATTGGCCATACCAGACCCAACGCGTTACGATGGATTTGTGTTTCGCATTAAGATCTGCGGCATAACCCGGCCCGAAGACGCGCTCGCCGCCGCCACGGCGGGGGCGGACGCGATCGGTCTCAACTTTTATCAAGCCAGTCCTCGGTTTGTCGACCCCCGGCGGATCGAGGCCATTCGGTCTGTTCTGCCCGCACACGTGGCGAAGGTGGGGGTGTTCGTCAATGCGGCGGCGGACGCCATCTGCGAGGCCGCCAAGCTTGCTCAGCTCGACTATGCGCAGTTGCACGGAGACGAGCCGCCGGACGTGATCGGGCAACTGCGCGGGCTGCCCGTCATCCGGGCTTTCCGATTGGCAGACCGGTGGCAGCCGATCATCGAATACCTGCAGCATTGCCGGGGGCTTGGCTCGCTTCCCACGGCTGTTCTTGTCGACGCCTGCCGGCCAGGTTCTTACGGCGGCACCGGCGAACTGGCCGATTGGTCGATGACGCGGCAGTACCATGATCTTGGGCTCGATCTGCCGCTGATCCTCGCGGGCGGGCTTCGTCCGGACAACGTCGCCGCGGCCATCGCTGCCGTTCGACCGTTTGGGGTCGACACGGCCAGCGGCGTGGAGCAATCGCCGGGCAGCAAGGACGCTCAGAAGATTACCGACTTTGTGGCGGCCGCGCGCAACGCCCTTGTCAATCTGGGCAAGCCAACTTATTATCTGTGAGCACGGAGGCCATCCCGATTGCTGCCGGCGCGGGCATCTCTTCGCGCAACCCGTTGAAACTTAAGGAGTTACTTGTGCCACAGGTCGAAACCAAACTGCCCTATAAAGTTGCCGATTTGTCGCTGGCCGATTGGGGCCGCAAAGAAATCATGCTGGCCGAAAACGAGATGCCGGGGCTGATGGCCCTGCGCGAAAAGTACGGCCGCAGCCAACCGCTCAAAGGCGCCCGCGTCGCCGGTTGCCTTCACATGACCATTCAGACCGCGGTGCTCATCGAGACCCTCAAGGCACTCGGAGCCGAGGTCACCTGGAGCAGTTGCAATATCTTCTCGACGCAGGACCACGCAGCCGCGGCCATCGCCGATGCCGGCGTCCCCGTCTACGCCTGGAAGGGCATGAACAACGAGGAGTTCGACTGGTGCATCGAGCAGACGCTGTTTTTCCCCGACGGTCAGCCGCTCAACATGGTGCTCGACGACGGCGGCGATCTGACGGCGATGGTGCATCAAAAGTACCCGGAGCTGCTGACCGCTATTCGCGGCATCTCGGAAGAAACGACCACCGGCGTCAGCCGCCTCTATCAGATGCATGCTCGCGGCGAGCTGAAGGTGCCGGCCATCAACGTCAACAACTCGGTGACCAAGAGCAAATTCGATAACCTTTATGGCTGCCGCGAATCGCTGGCCGACGGCATCAAGCGGGCCACCGACGTGATGGTCGCCGGCAAGGTGGTGGTCGTGTGCGGCTATGGCGATGTCGGCAAGGGCTGCGCTCACGCCATGCGGTCGCTGGGCGCTCGGGTGATCGTCACCGAAATCGACCCCATCAATGCCTTGCAGGCCGCGATGGAAGGTTATGAGGTCACGACGATGGAAGACGCCGCTCCTCGCGGCAATATCTTCGTCACGGCCACGGGCAACTGCGACGTGATCACCGGCAAGCATCTCGCGGTGATGCCCAACGACGCCATCGTCTGCAACATCGGACACTTCGACCTCGAAATCGACATGGCCTGGTTGAACAGCCAGAAAAACGTCCGCAAGATCGAGGTCAAGCCGCAGGTCGACCGCTACACGTTTCCCAACGGCCGGTCGATCATTGTGCTGGCCGAAGGCCGGCTGGTGAATCTCGGCTGCGCCCACGGGCACCCGTCATTTGTGATGTCGACGTCGTTCTCCAACCAGGTGCTGGCGCAGATCGCGCTTTGGACGGAGCAAGAGAACTTTCCCTTGGGCGTCCACGTGCTTCCGAAGCAACTCGATGAAGAAGTTGCCCGGCTGCACCTCGGCAAGCTGGGCGTGAAGCTGACCAAGCTGACCGCCAAGCAGTCGGACTATCTGGGTGTGCCGGTCGAAGGGCCGTTCAAGCCGGAGTTTTACCGGTATTAGCGGCGAGGGAGGATGGCTTTCCCAGGCAGTCCCGTCGCACTTTAATTCACGGGACGGCCTAGGAAGGCCATCCTCCATAGCGTTCGCGTTTGACAACCCCCAAGGGCTTCGGGCATAAAACACCCGAAGCCTCTTTTATTTCGCACTCCATTACGGTGGGCCGGCGCTCGCAAGCTCGTTGGTCCCACCTTACAGCACCATGCCACAAATCGAAGCCTTTCGAGCACTTCGCTACGACCTGGGTCACGTCGGCTCGCTCAGCGACGTCGTCGCCCCGCCCTACGACGTGATCGGCCCGGACCTGCAGGACCAGCTTTATAAACGTCACCCGGCCAACTGCATCCGGCTGATCCTGAACCGAGAAGAACCTGGTGACGACGTCCAAAACAACCGCTATAGCCGGGCGGCCCGGTTCTTGAAGAACTGGCGCGACGAAGGCGTGCTGCGGACCGAGCCCGACCCTGCCGTCTATGTCTACCACTCGCAATTCGACTACGCCGGCAAGACCTATCGCCGCCGGGGCTTCATGGCCCGCATTCGGTTGGAGCGGTTCGGCGAAGGAAAGATCTTCCCCCACGAAGAGACGATGGCCGGTCCGAAGCAAGACCGTCTAATGCTCACCCGCGCCTGCAAAGCCAACTTGAGCCAAGTGTTTGGGCTTTATCCCGATGCCGATAGCGAAGCGCAGCAGTTGCTGGAAGCGGCGATCGCAGGCGCCGCGCCGATCGAAGCGACCGACCACCTGGGCGTCATCCACCGGATCTGGCCCGTCGCCGACGTGAAGACGATCTCGCAGCTTGCGGCGCTGATGGGACCCAAGCCCGTGTTCATTGCCGACGGGCATCACCGCTATGAAACGGCCTGCAACTATCGCGATGAGCTGGCTGCCCGCGGGCCGCTGCCGGCGAGCCATCCGGCGAACTACGTGCTGATGATGTGCGTAGGAATGAGCGATCCGGGCATGATCGTGCTTCCCACGCACCGTCTTTTCCGCGGCCTGCCGGCCATGAACTCCGGGGAGCTGATCGCCAAGCTGGGCAACGCATTCACCACGCGCATCGCGGGCGAAGGCGCCGACCTGGCCCCAACGGTCTGGGAAGAAATCGAGTACTCCGGAGAGCAAGGCACGCTCGGTCTTTACACCGCTGCCGACGAACGCTGGGTGGTGGCGACCGTCACGGACGCCGGTCGCGCCAAAATGGCGGAATTGGCCGCCGATCACAGCCCGGCCTGGCACGGGCTGGGCGTGGCGGTCCTGCACCGCCTGGTGGTCGATCACCTGCTGGCGGCCCGCGACTTGCCAAAACCACGATACGTACACTTGGTAGAGGAGGTCGTCGAAGGGTTGGCGGGGGACGAGTTTCCACTGGCGGCGCTGGTCATGCCCGCCACCGTCGATCACGTGCGGCAGATCAGCGAGCACCGGGAACGCATGCCGGCCAAGAGCACGTATTTCTATCCCAAGCTGCTCAGCGGTTTGGTCTTTAATCCGCTGGAATGACGGCGTCCGGTCGGCTTGGCCCACCTTACGCCCGCAACGCATGTCGGACCGGTTTTGCCGCATAGCGCGGGTTTCACGTGAAACCCGGATCTGCCCGCTGCTCCGTTGGTGCGTTCCACGTGGAACGCGACGGTTGTTCCGTCGCGGCCGACGCTTTGATATTCCGCGCCGGGCAACCACAGTGCTAGAATCCCATCCGCGAATCGTGGCGGCCAGGTCGAGCTTTAGAACCAAGGAACCAGCCGTGGGCCGGACTTTGTGCGTGGCCAATCAGAAGGGCGGCGTGGGCAAGACGACCACCGCCGTCAACCTGGCCGTTGCGCTGGCCAAAAGCGGCGCCCGCACGCTGCTCATCGACCTCGATCCCCAGTGCAACGCCACCAGCGGCCTGGGCCAGCGTCCGGCCGAACATCATCCACTGGTCTCGTCGCAGCCCTTCAAAGAGGCACTTTTCCAGACCACCACCGTCAATTTGGAGTTGTTGCCCGGCAGCCGCAACTTCCGCGACGTCGACGCCTTGGCCCAGGGCAACGAGAGCCGGTCGGCCACGCTCAGGCAGCACCTCGACGCCGGACTGACCGCTTACGACTTCGTGCTGATCGATTGCCCGCCCTCGCTCGGGCAGCTTACGCGGCTGGCCCTGGCCAGCTCTACGGAAGTGCTGATGCCGATTCAGTGCGAGTATTTTGCGATGGAGGGCCTGACGCAGATGATCGAGGTCATTCGCGAAGTGATGCAGCAGGAGCCCGGCCGGCTGCGGTTCGGCGGCATCTTGCTGACGATGTACGACCACGCTTTGGAGCTGGCCCGCGAGGTCGACGACGAGGTCCGCGACTTCTTCGGCGAGATCGTTTACCGCACTGTGATTCCGCGTGACGTGGCGGTGTCGGAAGCGCCCAGCCACGCGCTGTCTGTGATTGATTACGCGCCGCGCACGAGGGGTGCGCGGGCTTATGTCGAACTTTGCATGGAGGTTTTGGAAAATGAGTAAAGAGCGACGTTTGGGACGTGGTTTGGAGGCACTTCTCGGCACGCCGCCGGCCGGGCAAGCGGCGCCTACGGCCAGCGCGACTTCGGCCGGGCCCTTGCGGGTGAGCGTTTACGATATCGAAGCCAACCCTTATCAGCCCCGCCGCGAGTTCGACGAAACGGAGATCGACCAGCTTTGCGAGAGCTTGCAGCAGCACGGCCTATTGCAGCCGGTGCTGGTCCGCCGCATCGAAGAGCGCTATCAGCTCGTGGCCGGCGAGCGGCGGCTGCGCGCGGCCATCAAGGCGGGCTGGGCCGATGTGCCGGTGCAGCTCATCGAGGCCGACGATCGCAAAACGGCCGAAATCGCCATTGTCGAGAATCTGCAACGCAAGGACTTGAACGCATTGGAAAAGGCCGCCTCGTTCCAACGCTATTTGGAAACCTATCAATGCACGCAGGACGAGTTGGCCCGCCGCCTGCAACTCGATCGCTCGACGATCGCCAATCTGATTCGGCTGCTGGAATTGCCCGAGCCGGTCCAGCACTCGGTCCGCTCGGGCGCGGTCAGTCCCGGACATGCTCGTGCTTTGCTTCCGCTGGGCGACGAGCAGCAGCAGGTCGCGTTCTGCCAACGGATCGTGGCCGAAGGGCTGAGCGTTCGGGCAACCGAGACGCTCGTTCAGGACACAATTCGCACGGCCGACGAGGAGCCGCTGAGCGTTGTGTCGGGCGACGGTGAGCCGGCCAAGACCCCTCGCAAACGTCAGCCGAACCTAACCTCGCTGGAGCAGGAGTTCCGCACGGCGCTGGGCACGAAGGTCGACGTGCGCCAGGGCGCCAAGGGCCGCGGTCGCATCGTGATTCACTTTGCCAACGCCGACGAATTTGAGCGACTTCACGCCTCCCTTTGCGCCGAGGGTCGGCAGTTGCGGAGCCAGGTGGGATGAGCACCGGATTCGCCCTAAGCTGTGCGCGACTCGCTTTGATATGTAAGGTGGGGCAAGCGAGCTCGCGAGCGCCGGCCCACCGTTGTCGACGAACTGCGGCTGGGTGGGTCATTAGCGGTCGCCGTCTGGTCGTGCCTGCCGCAACCGACGGACTTCCGCCTCAAGCTCCGCGACGCGCCGCCGTTCGGCTTCAGCCTGTCGCTCTGCCCTGGCCGCGCGCCGCTTGACATCGTCAGGTTTCGATGGGCTTGATTGCCAAGTATTCGAGCCAGATTTATTGCACCGCGCAACGATCGCGAAGTCAAACCTCAATAATTCGGCGTCGGGGGGCGGTAGTGCCGCAGGTCGATGGAGCGAAACCAAGCGATGGTCGGCACCAGTCCCTCGCGCAGCGGCACCTTCGGCTCCCAGCCAAGACGCTGTTTCGCCAAAGTGATGTCGGGCCGGCGTTGCTGCGGGTCGTCCGCCGGTGCCGGCTCATAGACGAGCTTTGACTTGGATCCGGTCAGTTCCAGCACGAGCTGGGCCAGTTCTTTGATCGTGAACTCGCCTGGATTGCCCAGATTGACCGGGCCGACAAAATCGTCCGGCCCGTTCATCATGCGGATCATCCCCTCCAACAGGTCGTCGCGGAAGCAGAAGCTACGCGTTTGCTCGCCCGTGCCGAAGATGGTGATGTCGCGGCCGGCCAGCGCCTGCTGGATGAAGTTCGACACGACGCGACCGTCGAAGGGGTGCATGCCCGGCCCGTAGGTGTTGAAGATCCGCACCACGCGAATATCCACCCGGTTCATGCGGTGATAGTCGAAAAACAGCGTCTCGGCCGCCCGCTTGCCTTCGTCGTAGCAGGCCCTCGATCCGATGGGGTTCACCGATCCGCGATAGCTTTCCGGCTGGGGATGGACCTCGGGGTCGCCGTAGACCTCGCTGGTCGAGGCTTGCAGCACTTTGGCCCGGCAGCGTTTGGCCATGCCCAGCACGTTGATCGCACCCATCACGGAGGTTTTCATCGTCTTGATGGGATTGTACTGGTAATGGCCCGGCGCGGCCGGACAAGCCAGGTTGTAAATCTCGTCGACCTCCAGCCAGACCGGCTGCGTGACGTCGTGGCGGACCAGCTCGAAGTTGGGCCGTGCCAGCAGGTGCGAGACGTTGCTCTTCTGGCTCGTGAAGAAATTATCGAGGCAGATCACGTCGTGCCCTTCCTCGACCAATCGCTCGCAGAGCTTCGAGCCGAGAAAGCCGGCGCCGCCGGTCACGAGAATGCGTTTGATGTTAGGCACAGATGAGGGTTCAGGGTTCAGGGTTCAGGGTTCAGGATCCGCGACGGCCATCCGCAGTAATCTTAGCTCATGCCGTTTGGGAGGTATACCGACCGCGGTCCCGGCGTGTTGGCGTCGCCGGGCGATGCGGATAGGATTGTGCAGGATGGAGCGAGTGAGCGACGTTCTTGATTCCCTTACCCCGGCCCAGCGCCAGGCCGTCGAACATATCGACGGGCCGCTGTTGATCCTGGCCGGACCCGGCAGCGGCAAAACGCGCGTCGTCACGCACCGCATCGCCAACCTGCTGCGGCACGGCATCGCGGCCAGGCAGATCCTCGCCCTGACGTTCACCAACAAGGCGGCCGACGAAATGAAAAGCCGCGTCGAGCGGCTCGCGCCGGGCCAAGCGGTGTGGATCGGCACCTTCCACCGCTTTTGCGCGCGGCTGTTGCGGCAGTATGCTCCGCTGGTCGGCCTGCAAGAGAACTATACGATTTATGACACCGGCGACAGCGCCGCCGTACTGCGTCGCGCCTGCCACGAGGCCCATGCCGACGGCAAGCACTTTACGCCCCAGCAGGTTGCCACCGCCATAAGCTGGGCCAAGAACAACCTCATCCTTCCCGACGACTACCAGCCCCGCATCGGGCAACCGCTGGGGGCCGTCGTGGCCAAAGTTTATCCGACCTATCAGCGACGGCTGCTCGCCTCGAACGCCGTCGATTTCGACGACCTCTTGCTTCACGTGGCCACGCTGCTGCGGGCCAACCCCGAGCTGCGCGAGACGCTCGACGCGCGCTACCGCTATATCCTGGTCGACGAGTATCAAGACACCAATCTGGCGCAGTACGCCATCGTGCGGGCGCTGTCGGTCAGCTATCCCAATCTCTCGGTGACGGGCGACCCCGACCAGTCGATCTACGGCTGGCGCGGGGCAAACATCAACAACATCCTCAACTTCGAGCACGACTTTCCGAACGTGCATGTGGTCCGCTTGGAGCAGAACTATCGCAGCACCAAGCGCATTTTGCGGGTTGCGGCCGAGTTGATTTCGCACAATCAGCGCCGCAAAAAAAAGGGGCTGTTCACCGACAACCCCGAAGGCCCGCCGGTGCGCTACGTGGCCTACCCGAACCAGGCCGAAGAGGCCGACCACATCGCCGCGCAGATCGCCGAAGCCATCCACAGCGGCCGCCGCCGGCCGAGCGATTTTGCCATCTTTTATCGGGTCAATGCCCTGTCGCGGGCCTTGGAGTTCGCCCTGCGTCGCGCCGGCATTCCCTATCAGATGGTCAACGGCGTCGAGTTCTACCAGCGAAAGGAGATCAAGGACGTACTCGCCTACCTGATGCTGCTCAACAACCCGCGCGACGACATGGCCTTCTTGCGGACCGTCAACACGCCCCCGCGCGGCATCGGCAAGTCGACCCTCGACCGCCTGGCGGACTACGCCACGCGCCGCGGCAAGTCGCTCTTGGAAGCCGCCCGCGAGGCCGGCATCATCGAAGCCATTCCCAAGAAGGCCGCCGTGGCCGTGGCACGGTTTGTGGCCCTCTTCGACCGCTTGAACCTGGTGTCGATGCGGCCCGTCGAAGAGATTCTTGGCCACGTGCTCAATGAGACCGGCTATCAGGCGCCGCTGGCGGAAAGCGGCCTCGAGGAAGACCAGGAGCGGCTGGCCAATATCCAAGAGCTGCTCACCGCCGCCCGTGAGTTCGACGAGCTGGCTCCGGGCGAGGGACATCTCGAAGAATTCTTGGAGGAAGTCTGTCTGATCAACGACGTCGACGTCTGGGAGCCCTCGGACGACCGCGTGGCGATGATGACCCTGCACGCTTCCAAGGGCCTGGAGTTCCCCTGCGTCTACATCGTGGCCATCGAAGAGGGAATTTTGCCGCACGAACGCGCCCAGAACGACCTCAATGATCTGGAAGAAGAGCGGCGGCTGCTGTTCGTCGGCATCACGCGGGCGGAGGAAGAATTGCAGCTTAGCCTGGCGCAGTACCGGGAGTTTCGCGGCCGGCGGAAGATGTCGGTGCCGAGCAAGTTCCTGATGGAGTTGCCGCGCGACGAGCTCGACGCGACCGAAGCCGTCTGGGCGGAGCCGGCCGCAGCCCTGCCCGACGTCCACGAGTGGGAGGATGCATCGCCGCACGATATGGTCGAGCTCCACGCGCATGAGGACGAGGTTGTGTGGCAACCGCCGGAAGCGACGGAGAATGCGGGCCGCGGCCAGGCCCGTTTACCGTCGTTGACCACTGCGGCGCAGCTTGCTTCGGCTGCCGGGAGTGCGACGGGGCTCTCGCCCGAAGCGTTTCATCAGGGCATGGTCGTGTTGCACCCTGAATACGGAATCGGCAAGGTTGTGGCGTTGTCGGGCAGCGGCCTGCGCCGCACGGCCACCGTCGCCTTCGCGACCGCCGGGCAGCGGAAGTTCGTCCTGGCGCAATCTCCCTTGCAGCCCCTCCGGCAAGAACCGCCGGCACAGCCGCCGCCGGCATGACGTCCGGACCCTTGGCGGGCACGAAAGAAAGTCAACCACCCGCCTCAACAGCAGAAACGCAACGGCGGTGGCTGGAGCAGAGCCGCGCCGATTGGGCAGTTCCTCGGAAACCGCTCCGCCGCGGCGATGCCCCGGTAGCGCCACCGGGGCATCGCTGGCCGGCGGTACGTATTGCGCTGGCCGGATCGACTGCGGCCAGCTTCTGCCCCAGCCACCGGACCTGTCCCCGTGGAATACAGCAACTTGGCGGGCGGTTGAAGAAAGCCGTGGCGCGGGCGGCTTTTCACGGCGCCGTTTTGAGACGTCATCTATGTGAATAGTAATGTAACAAATAATTGTACTAGAACCACTTGACTATTAAATGGGCGTGGGTACACTTAACCGTAATCGCGGCTCCGACGGTCGAAGCCGCATCCAGAATCGTTGTTTCAAAGGAGTTTGACCATGAGTGACGAATTGAGAGCGAATGAAAATCAGCCGCCCGACCGCCAGGCCGACTTGGCGCGGCTGGCCCGGCGGGCCAACGAGGCGCACGGGCGGGTGGCGGAATCGCTGCAGCAAGCGGTGGCCAACGCCCTGGAAGTGGGCCGCGCCCTCTTGCAAGCGAGAGAAATCTGCGAGAAGGGGAAGTTCACCGCCTGGCTCGGGGCGAACTTCGATGGCGGACCGAGCACCGCCCGAGGTTATATGCGCCTGGTCGTGAATTGGAACCAGGTGGGGGGTGATCACCAGCGCGCTGGTGATCTCAGCCAACGGCAGATCGCCAAACTGTTGAAGGGTCTGCCGCGATCCGACGGCCGCGCCAACCCGCACGCCGGCGCGGCAAATCAATTGCCGGCGCCGGCGGCCAGGGCGGTCGGCTCCGGCCAGCCCGCCTCCAGCAGTCCGCCGGAAAAGACGCCGGCCGTTGCCGCGGGCGGCGATCCGTTCGATCTCGTCGCGCGGCTGCTGGACCAACTGGTGGCCGAGTTGCAGCGTCTGGCCGGCGCGTGCCCGCAGCCGGACTCGTACGCGCAGCACCTGTTGCAGCCGCTGGATTACATTCGGCGGGGCATTCCCAAGCGACGCTGGCTCTGGGACATGGTGCGGGCCATCGGGATCTGATCGCGGCGGCCGCCCGCCGCTTGCGATCGAACTGGCCGGTGAGACCACCGGCGCTCTGGTGGTCTTTGCCGGCCTACTTCGGTTCCGCGAACTTCTCGCCCACGAGGCCCAGACGCGCCTGTCTTTCTCGGGCGTGTATAATCGAACTCGGTGGGTCAATATGCGCGCAGCCTTTATTTCGGTAGGTGTTTTCATGCGACGGTTGTTCTTCCTCGGGTTGGGGCTGGTGCTTGCAAGTTTGACACGATCGCCGCGCTCGACTGTCGCGGCGACCATCGAAGGCCGCGTCGTCGATTCGGCCGGCAAGCCGCTGGCAGGGGCGGAGGTGCGAATCTGGCAAAAGCTCAGAGCGCCCGATGGCCGCTTCGCCGATCGGCCGGTTGAATTCGACGGCGGCGACGTACTGCTCACCGACGCCGACGGGCGGTTCGTTTCGCCCGACGTGCTGGCCGGCGAGGCGTTTGCCCGCATCGTCATTGAAGCCGACGGCATGCTCGCCGGCCGAAGCGGCTGGATTGAGATCGGCAACGACGCGGCTGTTGCGGCTCCCGACATTCTGCTGAGGCGCCTGCGGACGGTCACCGGTGATGTAAACGATCGCCGCGGACAACCGGTCGCGCGCGTCACTGCGTTCAACTCAGGCGACGGACACCGGCGCGTCGAAGCGAAGACAGGCCGCACCGGCAAGTTCCTTCTCGAGGGCGTTCCAGAAGGCCCCGTTTTTCTGTTCGCCGAGAAATCTGGATATCGGTTTACCGGCCAGCGGCTAGAGGTTGGTCGATCGATCGCCGGCTTTACGTTGGCGTTGGTCGATGAGGAGGTCGAACCGCTCGCCACGTTGCCGCCGCTTGTTTCGCCCGACGACGAGAAGGCCCTCGCTCGCCAGGTCCTCGATCCGTGGCTTCGCGAAGCACGATCGGGCACCGAGATGCAAAAAATGTTTGCACTGGCGTCTCTCTCGCATATCGACCCGTTGGAAGCGTTCGAGGCCATCGACGCAATCGGCGTTCAATCGCCGAAGTATCGCACCGCGTCGCGCAATGAGTTTCTCAACATCGCCATTACGCGGGAGGTGTCGATTTCCACCGATAAACTCCAGGAGTTGATCGAAGCGGGCGACCAGCCGTTCGCAATGGCTTACCAGTATGTTCTGGCGACCCGTCATCTAGGCAACGGCGATCGGCAACAACAACGGGCTTGGCTCGATGCGGCGCTGGTTCATGCGCGACGCATCGACGGCCCCGCGCAGCGTGCGCAACTCCTGGCGGTCATCGCTGGTAGCCTCTTTTCGGTCGGCGACCGCGATCGGGGCACGGCGGTCTTGGCCGAAGCCGAAACATCAGCCGAGTCGATTCCTCACCTTGCCGCGGCGACGAACGCGATCGGCGAGCTGGCGTTGGCGACCGTTCACCAAGACCCCCAACGTGCGTTTCGTTGGTGGGAAAAAGTCCAAAACGGCCCGGCTTATGAGCGGCGCGACGGCGAGCTTGCCTCGCGGTTGCTGCGCCAGCGGCCCGAGCTGGCAGAGAAGATTTGGGACTTCGCCATGACACACCACGGAGCCGCCGATGCGCGGGCTCCGCCGCGGGTTTCATCGTTCCTGCCCGATATCTGTTACGGCTTGACAAAGGTCGATATCGCTCGTGCCGAGCGGTTGGTCGTCGCGACCGAACAGGCCGCTTTGCGCATTCGGGGTCAGGGCGCCATCGCGTTGGCGTTGGCGGAGTGCGACCCGGCCGGGGCGCGCAGGCGGTTGGAGCTGCTGATTCGCGACGAATTCTCGCGGCTTGCGACCGACGAAAGCCGCTGGTTCCGTTCGTGGTCGGCCCCGGCTACGGCGGCCTGGCTCTTGCCCATCGCCGAGCGCGTCGCCCCCGACTTGTGCGCTGAAATCCTGTGGTGATCGTTGGCGTTGCGGTTGCCCCGTCCGCGCCGCGACCATTTTAACGAAGAAGTCGAGGCCACCGATCTGGAACTGGCGAAAATGCTCGCCAGGTACGACCGCCACCTTGCTCGGGCCTTGCTCGATCCCATTGTCGAATCCGTAGAGCAGTTGATGCTGCCGGCCGCGACGGAGCTGAAGTCGCCTCAGGCATTGCAGGCGGCCCAATCCGCGGCGCAATTCGCCCGCGATCTGATCGCTGCGGCGGTGTACGTCGACTCGCACGCGGGCCGCGAGTTGCTCGATCGTGTCGCCGCCGCCGTATCCGCGTCGAGAGTTTATGCTGTCGAAGGCGCCAGACAGAGCTTCGTTTGGACCTTGGCGCGGCGCGGACCAGATCGTTGGTACGGCTTCTGGGATCCAGACCGTCAATGAGCAGCCATAAGGTCGTAGCCTTCTTGTTTGAACATGAGATCATCCTTACACAAGCATCTTCGAGAACACTAAGCGACACTAGTCTTCGCTAATCGACGAAAGAAAACCAATATTCCGATTAGTGTGAATCAGCGTTGATTATTATAGTGTTCCGATAGCGCCGATCTGCCCGTGTACCGCTTCTGCCTGATCTGCGATGCGGCGCCAAGAAGCGGGACGTTGGCTTGCCATCGCGGCAGGGGTAATATAACCACGATGCGTCCACTCGCGGCTGTTCTTTCGGGAGCTGTGCTTATGCGGTCCTTGTTCCTCGTCGTCTCATTGGGGGTAATGATTACTAGTTTGGCGCGCTCGGCGGTCGCGGCGACCATCGAAGGCCGCGTCGTCGATTCGGCCGGCAAGCCGCTGGCAGGGGCGGAGGTGCGAGTCTGGCAAAAGCTCAGAGGGCCCGATGGCCGCTTCGCCGATCGGCCGGTTGAATTCGACGGCGGCGACGTACTGCTCACCGACGCCGAAGGACGGTTCGTTTCGCCCGACGTGCTGGCCGCCGGGAACGCACAGATCGTGGCCGAGGCCGGGGGCATGCTCGCCGGCCGAAGCGGCTGGATTAAAGTCGCCAAAGACGCCGTGGCAACCAAAGCGCCCGACATCACGCTCAAAGGTCTGCGCCTCATCACCGGGCTGGTACTCGATCGCCGCGGCCGGCCGGTCGACGGCGCCACGGTGTTCAATTCGGGCGACGGACACGAGCGGGTCGAAGGGAGGAGCAAAGGCGGCGGAAAATTCCTCCTGACGGAAGTGCCGAAAGGCGGCGTGTTCTTGTTCGCCGAAAAGCCCGGCCACCGTTTTACGGGCGTGCGCTTGCCGGCCGATCAGGCTGAGGCAACACTCGTGCTGACCTCGCTCGACGAGCCCGCCGAACCCAAGGCCACCTTGCCGCCCCTGCTCTCCCCAGACGAGGAGTACGCTCTGGCGCGTGCCGTGCTCGATCCCTGGCTTGAGCGGTTGGCGAAATCCGGCACGCCTGAACTGAAGTTCAGAGGATTCTCGTGCTGGACCCAAATCAACGGCCTGGAAGCTTTCCAACATCTCGATTGGTTGGTCGACGTCGATAAGCCGGCCCGCGATCGACTTCGCAATTTCGCCGTTCTTTCGGTCATAACACATCGCGACCGCCTCTCGTGGGAGGAGGTGCGCGGGATGATCGAAGCGGGCGACGACGAGTACCACAAGGCCGCGGAGCTGATTCAGGCTTCCGATGAGATGCATAACGGCGAGATGGACGAGGGCGAGCAGGCGATGCGGCTTGAATGGCTCGAGTTGGCAGTGCCGCACGCGCGAAAAATCCCAGATCCCATACGGCGCGTGGGGGTTTTGGCAAGCGTGGCCGAACGCTTGTTTGCCCTGGGAGAAGTTGCGCGCGCCAGGCAGGTGCTTGCCGAGGCTGAGAACGACGCGAAGAGTTTGATTCCTGACGGAGCGGCGCAGTCTGCGTTCTTTCGTGTTGCGCTGGCGGCGGCGCATGACGATGCGGACCGCGCCATCGACTGGCTTGCAAAAGCGGCCTTTTACTTACGGCGGTCCGGCGGCCGCGTGGCCGCCGGATTGCTGCCCGATCATCCCCAGCGGGCCGTCGAAGCCTGGAATCTGGTTGCGGAGGCGATGCGCAAGGATCGAGGGCGAACGGGCGTCGAAGGCCGTGCGGCCGCGGAATTCTGCTATCGGCTGGCGAAAGTCGACCGCCCGCTAGCCGAACAGGTCGCCGCGGACGCCGAAGAAGCGATCATGCGCTATCGGGAAAAAGGCGCCATCATTCTGGCGCTGGCCGAGACGCAGCCGGCCGAGGCACGCCGGCTCTTGGCGGCGTTGGTGCGAGAGGAGCTTCCGCGGCTTCCCATCGACGAGAGTTGGCTTGCGGGGCTGCCTCTGGAGTCGGCGCCGGCGATTGCGGCGTGGCTCTTGCCGGTGGCCGAACGGGTCGATCCCGATCTCTGCGGCGAACTGTTTTGGCGGTCGCTGGCCTTGCGGCTGCCGCGCCCCGGTCGAAACAATCTCAATAATCAAGCTGAACGGGCCGACATCGAGTTGGCGAAGCTGCTCGCCAGGTACGACCGCGACGTTGCGCGGGCGCTGCTGGAACCGTTGGCTGCGAATGCCTGCGCAGGGCCCACAGCGGAACAACCGGACATGATCCTGCATGCGCTGCTGCATGTCGATCCGCGGTGGGCGAAGAGCTTCATCGACGCGCTTGCCGATGCGCCTTCATCGAAGATGCAACCACGTGCTGAGGCCGCTGCCGCGCGGGCCGCCTTCCCCGAAGTTGACGACCGCTTGCGGTTTAATCTCCTCTACGCTTTGGCGCTGCCACTGCCCGAGCGCTGGAACGGGCGGAACGAGTATTCCAATTCCGCCCCCTTCTGGAAGCCTTCTGCGATGGACAGGCCGTTGCCGCCCTAGCCGCCGATTTCAGGCGATACTCTCCGGCCTCTCCCGAAGGAAACGTCGGTCAGGCGTTTCGTGCGGGCCAGGAGATCATTGTGGCCAACGAGGGCACACCGCTGATGCGCGGCTGGCACACTTTGGCCGCGCTCTCGCAGGGGCAGCGATTGAAGGTCTTAAAGATGGAGGGCAACTGGGTGGGCACCAGTGCCACCGTCAACGGTCGAAGAATCAGCGGCTGGGCCTGGAATCGGCAGGTGGCCACGCCGTCGCAGTATGCCCGGCGGTGGACATCACAGCGCCGCTACTCCTATCAGCCCAGCGCGATGCTGATTCCCTACAGGCATCGGTACTCGACAAGTCCGTTGGACGAGGCGCGGGCGGGCCGCCGCTTGATTATGGGCGTGACTCCTTACGGCCCGGCCTACTGGCGCGCCGATCGGAAGATCGTGGGGTATTAGCCGCCACACCTCCTGTCGCTTCTCTTCACGGTTGACAGCTTTTTTGAACCGTCAACAATGCGTGAAGTGATCTTGCCTCTCACTTGCGAACCGGTCTCGAACATGTGCCTTGCCATTCCCGCCCAAGTCAGCGAATTTGCCAATGACGACAACGGCACCGCGACCGTCGACATCATGGGCGTGCGCCGCAAGGTGAGTCTGCAGTTGCTCGAAGACGATCCGCCCGACGTCGGCGACTGGGTGCTGGTCCACGTCGGCTTCGCCATGAGCAAGATCAGCCAGCAGCAAGCGGCCGATCAGTTGGAGATACTCCGCCAGTTGGGCGAGGCGGGCGCGGCGCAAGAAGAAGCCAGCGGCTACACGTAGGGCACCAAGGCAAAGGCGTGACATGAAATACGTCGATGAATTCCGCGACCCGCAACTCTTGCGCAACGCCCTATGCGAAATCCGCTCGCTGGTCGAACCGGGCCGAAAGTACCGCATCATGGAGGTTTGCGGCGGGCACACGCACTCGATCTATCGCTTCGGCCTGAAGGAGTTGCTCCCGCCGGAAGTGGAGCTGATTCACGGGCCGGGCTGCCCTGTGTGTGTGTTGCCGATGGGGCGGATCGACGACGGCCTCGATCTGGCCAACGATCCGAACGTCATCTTCACGGCCTTTGGCGACATGATGCGCGTGCCCGGCTCGAAAGGCAGCCCGCTGGAGAGCAAGGCCCGTGGGGCCGATGTGCGGATCGTCTATTCGCCCTTGGATGCCTTGCGGATCGCCCGGCGGCATCCGGACCGGCAGGTGATCTTTTTCGCCATCGGATTCGAGACCACGGCTCCTTCGACCGCGCTCACGGTATTACGGGCACGCGAGCTGGGGGTGCGGAATTTCGCCGTCTTTTCCAACCACGTGACGATCGTGCCGGCGATCCGGGCGATTCTCGAGTCGCCCGATATGCGGCTCGACGGCTTCATCGGTCCTGGGCACGTTTCAACGGTCATCGGCTGCCGGCCTTACGAATTTATTGCCCGCGATTATCGCTGCCCGATCGTGGTGTCGGGCTTCGAGCCGGCCGACATCTTGCAATCGCTGGTGATGCTCTTGCGACAGTTGCGGGCCGGCGAGAGCAAGGTCGAAAACCAATACGGCCGCGTGGTGCCGTGGCAGGGCAATGTGGCGGCGCTCAAGTCCTTGGCCGAGGTGTTTGAGATTCGGCCGCACTTCGAGTGGCGCGGGTTGGGATTTATCTCGCAGTCGGCCTTGCGGATCCGCGAAAACTATGCCGCCTGGGATGCCGAGCAGGTGATGTCCATTCGCGGCGTGTGCGTGGCCGATCCGAAAGCGGCCCAGTGCGGAGAGGTGCTCAAAGGGGTGCTCAAACCGCACGAGTGCAAGCTGTTCGGCACGGAATGCACGCCCGAACATCCAATTGGTGCGCTGATGGTCTCTTCCGAAGGCGCCTGCGCGGCCCATTTCAAATACTCCGGCGTGCGGTTGCCGGTCGTTACGGCTTGACCGCACGCCGCGGGCAGTGCAGGGTAGAAGTAACCGCCGTGGGTGGCAGAATCACTCAGACAATAGCGGCGGTTGGGGCAGAGTCTGGCCGAAGAACGGCTGGCATCTCGATAAGCCATGCGGCCAGGCGATGTCCCGGTCGCGCGGCGTCGGGGCGTCGCTTAGGCTCTCCCCCCGGCCACCGTGTTTTTCATCATTCAAGTGCCGAGAGCCGACCAAACACCAAACGCCCCAAAATCGCATGCTCGAACCGCCCGCCGTTCATTTCCACGACAAACAAATCTTCATGGCCCACGGGGCGGGCGGCGAAGCGTCGCGGCGGCTCGTGGAGGGGCTGTTTCGGCCCTTGTTTTCCAATCCGGCGCTCGACGCTTTGTCCGACGCGGCCCTGTTGGCGGTCCCCTCAGGCCGCCTGGCGATGACGGTCGACAGTTTTGTCGTTCAGCCGCTCAAATTCGCGGGCGGCTCCATCGGCGAGCTGGCCATCAACGGCACGGTCAACGACCTGGCCGTGTCCGGCGCCCGGCCCGTGGCCATCGCCGCCGCCTTCATCCTTGAGGCCGGCTTGCCGTCGGAAGTTTTACGCCGCGAGGTCGAGGCGATGGCCGCGGCCGCGCGTCGCGCGGGCGTCGACGTCGTCACCGGCGACACCAAAGTGGTCGAACACGGCAAAGGCGACGGAATGTACATTTCGACCACCGGCGTGGGCATCGTCGATGCTCGTGCCGATCTGGCGATCTCGCGCGTGGCGACCGGCGACCGCGTGTTGCTGTCTGGACCCATCGGCAACCACGGCATGGCCATCATGCTGGCCAGGGCCGAATTGGAGATCGAGGCCGACATTCTTTCCGACACGCGGCCGCTCGTCGAGCTGATCGATCGCTTGTTGGCCCGTGCCGGCACGGGCGTCAAATGGATGCGCGACGCCACGCGCGGCGGGGTGGCGACCGTGCTCAACGAACTGGCCCGCGAGGCGAACGTGGCGGTGACCATCGAGGAAGAGGCGGTGCCGCTGGATGACGACGTGCGCGGGGCCTGCGAGCTGCTGGGCGTCGATCCCCTGCACGTGGCCAACGAGGGGCAGTTCGTCGCGGTGGTGGCAGCGGAGGCGGCCGACGCGGCGCTCGACGCACTGCGGCGCACGCCCGGCGGCGAACGGGCCTGCATCCTGGGCGAAATCACCGCGGCGCCGATGGCGCGGGTATTGGCCAGGTCGTCGTTCGGCGGCGTGCGGGTGGTCGATATGTTGATCGGCGATCCGTTGCCGCGGATTTGCTAGCTTGTTGCCCGCGCGACGATGGCCTCGAACACGGCCAAAATGCCACCGACATTATCGATGTAATAACGCCCCTGATCGATTTGGCCGAGGCTGCCCGCCAGCTTGAGAAACTGCCAGTCCTCGCCGGTCGTCACGCAGCCATACATCTCGGAGCCGTTCTGCCCCGACCGCTGATTGAACAGTCGCGCGCCCGCCATTTGTGCGAAACATTGGCCGATGCCGCCTTCCACGTCATTCTTCTTGGCTTCGACGACCGTCATAATCGGGGAGCGGAGAGTGGGCAGCGGGGCGCCCGCCGCGAGGATGAAATCGCATTCCCCCACCAGGCCCTGATTGGGATCGACATCCAATCTTTGGCCGGAGTAAATCGCCAGCGATTTTGGACTTAGTTCTTGCGTCGCCAAAAGAATGGGAACGACGATGAATTCGCTACGGGCCTTTTCGCTCACCAACGCCTGGCGCAAGCCGCGACCGAGCGCCTCTTGGAGCCAGACTGGCGCGGCGACCGGTGCGAGTTGGGCAAACAAAACGGCTGGTTCAACGGAGATGCCCAACGCCGCCGCGGCAGAATCGAGCGTGAAATCGGCGTAGGACATCGGGGTACTGAAAAAGTTTCATGTCGGTCAGCGGAATGCAGGGTAGTCGATTATACATCGGCCTCCGGCAGCAGTGCCACCACGCGTGCCGGGCCGGCCGAGCCGCCTTTGACTTTTAATGGAAACGCGCAAACCGTGAAGCCGTGCGGCGGAAGCTGGTCGAGATTCGTCAGCCGCTCGATGTGGCAGTATTCTTTGTCGATGCCGACGTAGTGGGCCGCCCAGAAGATGTCGTCGCGGCGTTCGGCCTTGGCCCGCTGGGCGAGTACGGGCAACGGTACGTCCCAGCCCCAGGAGTCGATGCCGGTCAGCTTGACGCCCTGGTCGAGCAGCCAGCGAGTGGCCTCGGCGCTCATGCCGCAGCCGCGGGTGAAATACTCCCGGCTGCCCACCAGCCGGTCGTTGCCGGTCTGAATGAGCACGATGTCGCGCGGCTGCAAGGCATGGCCCACGCGCACCAGTTCGGCCCGCAGATCGGCGACGGCGATCGCCTCGCCGTGGCCTTTGTGCCGCAGGTCGAGCTTGATGCCCGGCCCGTAGCACCACTCCAGGGGCACTTCGTCGATCGTTTTGGCGGGCCGGCCTTCGCTGATCGGGCCGTAATGCCAGGGGGCGTCGACGTGGGTCGTGCCGTGGGTCGAGAGCTTGATAACGTCGTTGGCCCAGCCGAGCCGGGTGCGAAGGTATTTTCGCGGCAGGCCGAACAGCCAGCCGACGGCCCGTGCCCCGAAGCGGTGGTCCTGCCGCCAAACATGGCTGCGTGCCCAACGCGGGGCCCAGTCGGCATCGTTGTCCAAAGGCAGGCTGAGATCGACGATTCGCACGAAAAAGTTCCTCTTCCTTCTGCTGGCTTCTCAGAAGTTCATTGATTAAACTCCAAGGGACTTCTCTCCGCCAGAACAACTGCCAGGAACTGCCATGTACGCCCGCTTACTCTGTTTCACTTTCGCTTCGCTCGTGGTTTGGGCCTGGAATGCGGTCCAGGCCGATGAGCCGATCGTGCCCCCCGACGCCAAGCTCGAGCTGCTCTTTACCCGTTCGGCCCCGATCACCGGCGGTCTGACTGAAGGCCCGGCGGCCGCGCCCGACGGCAGCATCTACTTCACCGACATCCCCGACGGCAAGGCAAAGGGACAGATTCTGCGGTTCGACCCGGCCAGCAAGGAGACGACGGTCTTCGCCGCCGACAGCCATAAGGCCAACGGTCTGATGTTCGACGCCGAAGGCTTTTTGATCGCCTGCGAAGGCGCCGACTATGGCGGCCGCTGCGTCTCGCGCTGGGACGTCAAGACGGGCAAGCGCGAAGTGATCGCCGATCGCTACCTGGGCAAGCGTTTCAACGCTCCCAACGATTTGTGCATCGACCTGCGGGGACGCATTTACTTCACCGATCCGCGCTATTTGGGCGACGAGCCGCGCGAGTTGGAGCACCGTGCCGTCTACCGCATCGACCACGATAAGACGGTCATGGAAGTGACGCACGAGATCGAAAAGCCCAACGGCATCGCCCTGTCGGCCGATCAGAAGACGCTCTATGTGGCCGACAACAACAACGGCACCGACCGGATCGACCGCAGCGCTCCACCGCCGGAAAAAGGCGCCATGAAGATCCGCGCTTTTCCGTTGGGCGAAAACGGCCTGGTTTCAGGCGCTGGCCGCGTGGTCTATGATTTCGGCAAAGAATCGGGCTGCGACGGCATGACGCTCGATACCAAGGGGAATCTTTACCTGACGGCCCGCAGCTCGAAGCGGCCCGGCGTGCTGATTCTCGATCCGAATGGGCGTGAAATCGCCTTCATTCCCACCGGTCCTTCACAGCCCGACGCCAAGGAGCCGCACGGGCTGCCGAGCAACTGCGACTTCGGCATCGGCGACGAGAGCAACGTGCTTTATATCACCGTCGACACCAGCCTCTATCGCATCCGGTTGAACGCGACGGGGTATCATATTCCGTGGAAGGAATGACCAGCACTATGCCGACAGTTTTGCCGACGAATTTGGTGCGAACGCCGGAAATATGCGGTGGCCGGCTCCGCATCGACGGCACGCGAATGACGGTAAACCAGATCGTCACCCTCCACAAGCAAGGTCTGAGTGCCAAGGACATTGTCGCGCAATATCCACGACGAACGTTGAGCGAAATCTATACTGCGTTGGCATGGTACCATGCCAACAAAGAGCAGTTCGACAAAGAACTTGCCGCCGAAGCTGCCGACGACGAAAGAGCGCATTGTGAGGCGATCGGGGGGCATGGTTCGCGGGCTTCGGCTTCGTTATCTATCGAATGGCGAGGGCGGCTTTTAGTGCATCGTTCAGCATCTGGTGGTGGGCTGTCGACAACGCCCCAATCGTTGCCTTGACGTCCGACTGCGGAACAGTGTGAAGACGTTCGCACCGGATTACCGAATTAGTGAGCAACCCCGTGGCCGCCCCTTCATGCGTTGAGATATCGATGAACACTTGGTGCGCCTTACCGGCGCGCGAGATGTTCGACGTTATCTCGGCGATCACGGTCTCTCTGATCGAGCGGTTCAACGCGTCGCACTGCACGACCACCGCGGGTCGAGTCTTGCCGCCCCGCGATCCGACGAAAGGCACGAAGAGGAGCACGATGTCGCCGCGATTCATCGGTGCTTGTCGTATTCGTCGTAGATGTCCATCGACGGATCGAGCCAATCGCTCCCCTCAGCGGAGCGCGCCAGCACGGCGCGCAACTCGTCGTGGCTAAGCTCGTCCGCTAAAATCGCTCGAAGTCTTTCGTAGACGTCTGCACGCACTACCACGCAGTCGATCCCGTCGATGGTCATCCCGACCGAACCGCCGGTCTCAACTGCTTCGCGTTGTGCCTTGCTGAGGGTCATTTGGTCTCATTCTTTCAATCAATTTCGATCGAATCAAGTCCCATAGAGTGACGCCTCAACGCATTCAAGCTACGCCAGCATCTCCCTCACCACATGCCCCTCCGCCACCAGCGGCAGCGGGCGGCCGAGGCGGTCGTGCAGCATCGTGCCGGCATCAACGCCGAGCAGATGATAGATCGTCGCCAAAATATCCTTGGGCGAGACGGGGCGATCGACCACGTCGCCGCCGTGCTTGTCGGTGCGGCCGACGACGGCGCCGCGCTTGATCCCGCCGCCGGCGAACAGCCCGCCATAAGCTCGCGACCAGTGCTCGCGGCCGCCGCCGCGTGAATTCGTGATTCGCGGCGTGCGGCCATGCTCGCTGATGCAGGCCACCAGCGTCGTGTCGAGCATGCCGCGCGACTCCAGGTCGAGCACCAGCCCGGAAAAAGCCCGATCGAGCCCCGGCAACAGTTCGTCTTTCAGCCGCGTGAAGTGGTCGAAGTGCGTGTCCCAGGCGCTGTTGGCCGTCGTATATTCATCCCAGAAGACGGTGACCAGCCGGCTGCCTGCCTCGATCAACCGCCGCGCCGCCAACGTGGCTTGGCCAAACAGCGTCATGCCGTACTGTTCGCGCAGCGCGGCGGGCTCTTGCTGGATGTCGAGCGCCGAACGGACCGCTGGGGAGGTCATCAGCGAAAAGGCCATCTGCTGAAAGCGGCCCTGCGTCTCGACCGCGGCATGCGCGTCGAGCTGGCGTCGGGCCAGGTCGAACTGCGCGAGCAGGTCGCGGCGGCGGCTCAGCCGGTCGAGCGTGATCTCCGGTTGTAGTTGGGCCGCGCGCGAGAGCACCAACCGGTCGGAGGGCGAGATGCCCAGATACGGATCGGCGACCGGCACGTCGCGCTCGCCCCGCCAACGATTGACGACGCCGGTCGATTTGCCCTCGAACTCGGTCCACACCGGGTTATACGCCTGGCCCAGAAAGCCGCCATAAGGTCCGCCACGGGCAAACTCCCCACAGCGGCTGCTGAACTGAAACGGCAGACCCACATTGCCCGGCACCTCGCGCACCAGGCCGGGCCGGTCGCGACGCTCGAGGTAATCGAGCACGGAGCCGATGAACGGCCAATGCCGCGAGTCGTAGGGGTTCAGCTCCATCGGGATATCGACCTGCGGCACCCCCGTGAGCGCGTAGGCGGCCGAATGGATGTTGTACGGATGGGTCATCGACCGCACCACGGCGGCCCGATCGAGCACGCGGGCCAGGTTGGGCAGATACTCGCAGACCTGCATGCCCGGCACGGCCGAGTCGATGGTTGTAAACTCGCCGCGGATTTCGACGGGCGCGTCGGGCTTCGGATCGTAGGTTTCCAGTTGGCTCGGCGCGCCGTAAAGATAGAGCAGAATGCACGCCTTGGCCTGGCCAAAACCGGCCGCCGCCGCGGCCTCGCCGGCGTGCAGCGTTTCGTGCTTGAGAAGGTCGGCGGCCGAGAGTCCCAGCAAACTGAGTCCGCCCGCCCGCAGCAATTCGCGGCGGCTCAGGCCATCGCACAGCCGGCGGTTGGAACCCAGAATGCGGAGCATACGGAATTGCTGCTAGTTGTGTGCTTCTTGGACCGGAGTCTGTTGCGTCTGGTGCGCTTCGATCACGTGACCAGTTGGCGGCGTTACCGAGAGGCGCTGCCGTTCGTCGAGCGACAAACGCGCAACTTGGATAGCGGTCGGCATTTCAGCCAGTTCTAATTGCGCCAGGTCATGAGTGTATTCCTCGGCGAAGTTGCCTGCGCGTGTTTCGAGCGCGACGCAAACAGCCGCAACCGCAGGTTCATGATGAAACCTCTTTCCGGGCTGGAAGTCGCTCATGAGCGAATTGACGAATTGCCTTGTCGCGTCGTCAGCCAGTTCGCCGGTGCTCAGTGCCTGGCGAAGCTCGATGACTTCTGGCGACCGCGCCAGGTACCGTCGCACGGCGGCTGGATTCGGCAGAGAAGCCACGGTTCCGGAGAACTCCGGATCCAACAGACGGCTCAATAGAGGTGACATGCAGCTACAGCCTCCGATCCGTGAGGTAACGGATCTCAAAGTTGAAGCCCCACTTGGCGAATGGTACATCGTACTCACGATGAATTGATTCCCCCGCGGCGGAATTCCACTTGCTGATGATCATAGGGACGCGGCGGCCTTCTGCGCTCAAACCTTCAACGTGATAAGCGACTCTGCCCACGTGCAGCAACTCGTCAGCGTCCAAGTCGACGTAGGCAGCAACATCTCCGGGCATTGGAAACACACTCTTCGGCAACCATTCATAACCGTCATCGTCAATGATCTGCTGCCACAAACGCGGATCGAGAACGCTGGTCCGCCGGCTTGCCCAAACCATCCCAGCACAATTATACACGCCCGTGGCTGGGGTGCGTGAAATCCAGCCGCCTCCATGTTGGGCTGCGAATCTGGCATAATCCGCGATCCCTTTTGCGTCTGGCATCAACTCGACCAGATTCGCGATCGAACGGCCGGCTTTGGTCTCGACGGCAATCGTTCTCTCGGTCCTAAAGATTTTCACCTCCTCGAACATAGCATGCTGTCCATGACCCGATGATCTACGTGAACCGCAGCAGCGCGTATTTCTTCCTGCCCGATCGAAGCACCATCACGGTCTCGCTGGCAAGGTCGGCCTCGCCAAGCTGGCGGTCGATCGACTCGATGCGGCGGTTGTTCACGTAGCCGCCGCCCTGCTCGATGGTCCGCCGCGCCTCGCCTTTGCTCTTGGCAAGACCGGCCGACACAAAGGCATCGACGATATTCAGCCCCGCCGCCAGCTTGATGCGCTCCAGCTCCTGACTCGGCACGTCGGGAAAAATCTCGCCTAGTTCCAGGTCCGACAGCTCGCCGAACTCCGCGCCAAAAAAGATCTCGGTCGCGCGGCGGGCCTTGGTCAAGCCCGCCTCGCCATGCACCAGCCGCGTGATCTCTTCGGCCAGGCGGCGCTGGCTTTCACGCCGTTCGGGCTGCTGGCCGCGGGCGGCGTCGAGCGATTCGATCTCTTCGCGGCCCAGGTCGGTGAAGTAACGCAGGCACTTGCCGGCGTCCGAGTCGTCGATGTTGATCCAGTGTTGATAGAACTGATAGGGACTCGTCCGTTCGGGCGAAAGCCACAACGCTCCCGCCTCGGTCTTGCCCATCTTCGTGCCGTCGCTCTTGGTCAACAGCGGCGTGGTGATGCCATAAAGCTGCACGCCGCGCATCCGCCGGCCCAGGTCGATGCCGGCCGTAATGTTGCCCCACTGGTCGCTGCCGCCCACCTGCAGTTCGCAACCATGATGGTCGTGCAAATGCACAAAGTCGTATGCCTGCAAAAGCATGTAACTGAATTCCGTGTAGCTCAGCCCGATGTCGCTCCGTTCGAGCCGTGCCCGCACCGAGTCCTTGGTGAGCATCACATTGACCGGAAAGTTCTTCCCCACGTCGCGCAAAAAGTCCAGAAAGCTGTAGCGGCTGATCCAGTCGTAGTTGTTCACCAACAGGGCCGAGCCGGTCCCGCGATGAAAGTCGAGAAACGACGCCATCTGCGTCTCGATCGTGGCCACGTTGGCCCGCAGCTCTTCCAGCGACAGCAGCTTCCGCTCTTCGCTCTTGCCGCTAGGGTCGCCGATCATGCCGGTGGCCCCGCCCACGACCGCAATCGGCCGGTGCCCCGCCTGCTGAAAGCGGCGCAAGATCATCAGCGCCACCAGGTGCCCCACGTGCAGGCTGTCGGCCGTGGGATCGAAGCCGGCGTAAAGCGTGCGCGGCTTTTCGCGCAGCCAGCCGGGCAGTTTTTCGTCGTCGGTCGTCTGGTGAATCAGTCCGCGCCAGCGCAGCTCGTCGAAGATGTCGGTCACGTCATCTCCACATGTTATCGTCGGCGAAGGGATGCCCGGCCCCTTTGAACTTCGGCTTGGGCATCGCCCTCAGCGCCTGCTCGGCCAGCCGCAGGTCTTCTTGCGTGGTGATTTTCATGTTGATGGGCGAGCCTGGCACGACCGTCACGGGATGCCCAATCCGCTCGACGAGCTGGGCGTCGTCCGTGGCCTGAAACGATCCCCGCTTGGCGTAGGCGTCGAGCAAAAGCTGCCGCCGAAACACCTGCGGCGTCTGGGCCTCCCACAGCCCTTCGCGAGAGACCGTTTCTTCGATGGTCTGGCCTTTCACCCGTTTCAGCGTGGCCGCGACGGGCAAGGCCAGGATGGCGGCCCCGCTTTTTTCGGCCGCCTCGAACACGCGGGTGATCCATTCGTCGGCCAGGCAGGGCCGAGCGGCGTCGTGTACGGCGATGAAATCGACGTCGGCCTTCACGCGGGCCATCGCTCGTTCGATCGAATCGGCCCGCTCCTTGCCGCCTTCGACCACCTCGATGCCCAAAACGACCACGTTCGACGAGAACTTGAAGTCGAAGTCTTCGCGGTCGGCGGCGGAAATCACCACGATGAGCTGCTTCACATCCTGGCGGTGCAAGAAGCGTTCGGCCGAATGCAGCCACACGGCCCGATCGGCCAGTGGGGCGAACGGCTTCTTGTAGTTTTTGTCTTTGAAACGGCTGCTCGCCCCGGCAGCGGGTAAAATCACAGCAAACTTGGCCATTATGACGCTCCTTGGCACAATACGCGGTGATCCATTGTTCCCGCTGGAGCATCGCCGCTCAAGAGCGCCTGGGAGCAGTCCCAGGCGAGCGGGAACCGGCTCGCATCTGTAGGGAACGGACTCCGTGCCGTTCCGCGCGCACCGAACGATCATCAATCGGGATTCGGCGGAACGGCACGGAGTCCGTTCCCTACAGACTCTTGCCCGCTCGGCGTCCGGCGACCTACTCCGGGAGTTCCACCGTGTCGGTCAACGAGCTGCCGTTGGCCCGTCCGTTGCCATCGCTGCCGGCGATGAATTTGGCCACGACGACGGTGCAGTTGTCGTCGCCGCCCGCGTTGTTGGCTCCGCCCACGAGCCGCCGGCATAGGTCGGCGGCCGGCTCCGGCCCGCTCAGGATTTCGGTGATCCGCCCGTCGTCCAGCTCCTTGGTCAAGCCGTCGGTGCAGAGCAGCAACACGTCGCCCAGCGCCAGTTCCAGCTTGTGCGCCTCTCCCTTGACCGAGTCGGAGCTGCCGCCGATCGCATTCCACAACACATGGCTGAACCGAGAACGGCTGGCCTGCTCCGCCGGAATCATGCCCGCCTCGACAAATTTCTGGGCCAGCGTGTGGTCCGTCGTCACCTGTTGCAGTTGGCCGTCGCGCAGCAGGTAACAACGACTATCGCCGGCGTGCATCACGTAGGCGTTCGGCCAAGCGACGTAGGCCAAGGTCAGCGTGGTCCCCATGCCGCGGCGCTCAGGCCGGCTCTCGCCCTCGGCGTGGACTTGCTGGTCGCATTGCCGCAGGGCCTGCTGCCATTCGGCAAACACCTGTTCGTCGTCGCAGTCGTCGAGCCGGGCACACCAGTGCATGGCGTTCACCGCGAAATGGGCCAGGCAATCGACGGCCAGCGTGCTGGCCCGTTCGCCCGAAGCGTGCCCACCCAGGCCGTCGGCCACCAACAGCAATTGGCCGTGCGTTCCGCCCGTCAAATACGCGGGATCGGCAGCGGGCAGGCTGGTATGGTGGACCTGCAGCGATTTTCGCAGGTCGGCCACCAGGAACTGGTCTTCGTTCATGTCGCGGACGATGCCGCGGTCGGTCATGCCGAAGCAGTCGATTTTACCCGGCGGCGATTGACGGTGGGCCTGGGGAACGTTGAAGGTATCAAGAATCATAACGTAGCGGTCGTTTCGGCCCTGGCAGTAGAACAAAGCAGAGGTGCAATTCGCGTGCCTCAGCTTCGGCACGCTGATTGCAATTCCACACTTCCACAATCATTCGCATCGACAGGCAAAAAGGAAATGAGCAATCCGCCCATCATCAAGAGCCTGATCTTAGGGGCAGTGCTGCTGCCGCACAACGTTAGCTTTCGATACGATGTGCCGACCAGGGAACGGCCATCCATCCCAGCCCCATCCGTCCCAGCCAAGGTGCCGGCCGGTGAGTTTTCGGCCGGCATCCGTGCTTCGATAAACGCACGGCTGCGGCCAAATCGCAGCGGGCGGCCTGTGCGCGGCGACTTTCCCGAATATCGCCCCGGCGCCCGTGCCAGCGGGGCGGAGACCTTTTGGCGGTGACCACTGGCACCCCACGCCCGGCCTTTGCGGGAACAATCTGGTCGTTGCCCGGCCAGCATTAGATCGGGCAAAACCGCTCTTGCCCGAGTTCCGCAGCCGAGCGTACTATGGTTGAATGACCTGCGACGAACCCTCCACTCTCAGCGTGGCCGAAGCCCGACAACTTCTGCTGCAATGGGCCGAAGCGTGCGCCCAGGGCACGGCCCGCGACCGTATCGAGCTGGTCGAGCGGCTTTTGGGCAAAAGCACGTGCCGGCGGCTGGGCATCTACCGCGTGCCCGACGATTTCCTGCTTTCGGTCGTCATCCCCGTCTACAACGAAGTGCGGACGATCGAGGAAGTGGTGGCCCGCGTGCGCGGTTCGGGCGTGCCGGTGCAGGTCATCATCGTCGACGACGGCAGCACCGATGGCACGCGCGAGTTGCTCAACGGGTGGAAAGGCGCCGCCGACCTGACGATCGTGATGCACGAAACGAACCAGGGCAAAGGCTCGGCCTTGCGCACCGGATTCAGCCATGCCAAGGGCGACGTGGTGATCGTGCAAGACGCCGACCTGGAGTACGACCCGGCCGAGTTCGAGAAGCTGATTCAGCCGATCATCGAAGACGAGGCCGACGTGGTGTTCGGCAGCCGCTTTGCCGGCGACAATCAGCGTGTGCTGTACTTCTGGCACTCGGTGGGCAACAAGCTGCTGACGTTCGTCTCCAATTGCATGACGAACCTGAACCTCACCGACATGGAAACGTGTTACAAAGCGTTTCGCCGCGAGGTGATTCAGCGCATCGCCCCCACGTTGCGCGAGCAGCGGTTCGGCATCGAGCCGGAATTGACGGCCAAAGTGGCCAAGATGCCCGGCGTCCGCATTTACGAACGGCCGATCAGCTATCGCGGCCGCACCTATGCCGAAGGCAAGAAGATTACCTGGCGCGACGGCTTTCGGGCATTCTATTGCATCCTGCGGTATTCGCTCTTTGACCGCTAACTGATTCCCACACGGTCGACGAACTCACAGCCAACAAGCACGCCTCCGCCGTTGGTGCATGCCACCTGACGCACGATGCGGGCCGCCACATAGGTGAGTTGCGGAGCTCGACCCAGGCCGATAATCACTTTGGCGAAATTCGCCCGTTGCGGCCAATAGAAGGCCAGCCCCGAGCTGGATAGATCGCGGCACTCCACCGGCACGAACTGCTCCGCCTTGGGCATTTTGCGAACAAACGGCGCCATCCACTGCTGCACGGGGAACTTTTGTCGCGGGCTGCGTCGTCGCTCCGGTCGTCCGCCGTCGCGTTCGAGATTCTCCACGATCTTCTCCAGCAGATCGGGATTCAGCTCGTAGAAGGCTTCGGTCTGGTCAACGGCATTCATAACGTTCGACTCTGCGCCAGCTCGGCTTTCGCTCTCTCTCCGGGAGAGGTCAGGTGCGGGGCCGTTTCCCTCTCTGGCAAGACTAGCTTTCTTTCACCGGCGGTGTTTGCGTCGCCAGCACCGGGGTTCCTGCCGGATGTAACGGATGTAACGATGGTATTGATGGAGACCATGGCGAGTGTTAGCGTGGTTTCTTTGACGGATGAGGGATGAGAGATGAGGGATGAGAGATGAGGGATGAGAGAGGAGAGATAAACGCTGGCCGTTCCATGCCCTTGATTGTCCAGAAATTCGGCGGCACCAGCGTCGCCGACAGCAAGAAGATTCTCGCCGCCGCCCGAAAGGCCATCCGCGCTCAACAAGACGGAAACCAGGTGGTGGTCGTCGTCAGCGCGATGGGCCACAATACCGACCTGTTGATCGACCTGGCCAACGAGATCACCGACAACCCGCCCGCCCGTGAAATGGACATGCTCCTTTCCACCGGCGAACAGGTGAGCGTGGCGCTGATGGCCATGGCCATCGAGTCGCTGGGCTACAAGGCGATCAGCATGACCGGCGCTCAGATCGGCATCAAAACCGACAGCACGCACACCAAGGCCCGCATTCATTCCATCTCGACCGACCGCATGCGTCGGGCACTCGACGATGGGAAGATCGTGATCGCCGCCGGCTTTCAGGGCGTCGATGAAGAATCGAACATCACGACGCTGGGCCGCGGCGGCAGCGATACGACGGCGGTCGCCCTGGCCGCGGTGCTGGGGGCCGATGCTTGCGAAATCTATACCGACGTCGACGGCGTCTATACCACCGATCCGCGCGTGCTGCCCGAAGCCCGCCGCGTGAAGCAGGTGAGCTACGACGAAATGCTGGAGCTGGCCAGCCTGGGCGCCGGAGTGATGCACAGCCGCTCGATCGAGTTCGCCAAGAAATTTTCGGTGCCGATTCACGTGCGGAGCAGCTTTTCCGACATTCCCGGCACAATGATCGTGACCGACGCCGAAGCGGCCGGACAGGCGGTGGGCGGGGCCACGCTGGTCAAGAACGAGTCGCGCGTGACGATTCTCGGCGTGCCCGACCGGCCGGGTACGAGCCACGCCATCTTCTCGAAGATCGCCGCCAAAAACATCTCGGTCGATATGATCGTGCAGAACGTGGGCAGCGACGCCCAGGCCGACATTTCTTTCACGGTGATCCGCGACGACCTGCCCGCCACCTTGCAGGCCGTGGCCGACGCGGCCAAGGAGCTGGGGGCCGAAGACTACACGCACGACGAGAATGTCTCGAAAGTTTCCGTCGTCGGCCTGGGCATGGCCACGCAGACGGGCGTGGCCCAAAAGATGTTTCGGGCCTTGGCCGACGCCAAAGTGAACATCGAGATGATCTCGACCAGCGAGATCAAAATCTCGGTGCTCGTCTCTCGCGACGACGGGCAGACGGCGTTGCGGACCGTGCATGGCGCGTTCCAGCTCGACAAAGAGCCGTCCGGTGCGCAAGCATCGCCGCATGAGGTTCCGCGCTCGCGCAACGGCGACGCCACGGCCATCGTCGCCCGCCTGCAAGGCATGGAAGACCTGACCATCAGCGACATCCGGCTCGATGAGACGCAGGGCCGGGTGACGATCTCAGGCGTGCCCGACGCGCCGGGCATCGCCGCCGCGGTCTTCGAGCACGTGGCGGCGGCCGGCATTTTCGTCGACATGATCGTGCAGAGCTACGGCCGCGGCGGCCGGGCCAACCTCAGCTTCACCGTGCCGCAGGCCGCCTTCGATAAGGCCATCGCTTCGAGTAAGGAAGTGGCACAACGGCTGGGCTGCGGACCCGTGAGCGGCTCGGCCCGCGTGGCCAAGCTGTCCGTGTCGGGCATCGGCATGCGCAGCCACACCGGCGTGGCCATTCGCATGTTCAAAGCGCTGTCGGAGGCCGGCATCAATCTGGAAATGATCAACACCAGCGAGGTGCGCGTGAACGTCGTGGTCGACGGCGCCGCCGGGCACGAGGCCCTCAAGCGGCTGCAAAACGCCTTCGCCGACGTGCAGCGATAGATGAAGACTTGGTGGACCATCCTGCGAATCTCGATCGAGGAGCGGCTCGTCTACCGCGGCGACTTCGCCCTGGGCACGTTGATGCGCTTTCTGCCGATTGTCACCCAGGTGTTCCTTTGGAAAGCGATCTTCGACGCCAACGAGCGGACCGACATCGCCGGCTACAGCTATCACGACTTCATCGCTTATTATCTGCTGACGATGCTCAGCCGGGCGTTTTCGAGCATGCCCGGCCTCGCGTCGGGCATCGCCCTGCAAATCCGCAACGGCGAAATCAAAAAGTTCCTGGTGCAGCCGATCGACCTGGTCGGCTTTCTGCTGTTGGGCCGCGTGGCTCACAAGCTCGTCTACTACGTCGTGGCGGCCGCGCCGTTCGCCTTGGTGTTCTTTCTCTGTCGCGGTTTCTTTCCAGGTTGGCCCGATGGATGGACGCTGGCCGCATTTGGCCTGTCGCTGGTGATGTCGTTTCTGCTCGGCTTCTTTCTCGAAGCCACGCTGGGGATGATCGGCTTCTGGTTTCTGGAAGTCAGCTCGCTGTTGTTCGTCTATATGCTTTTCAATTTCTTCTTTTCCGGGCACATGTTCCCCATCGACATGCTGCCCGGCATCTGGGGCAAGCTCGTGGAGATGCTGCCGCTCAAATACCTGGCCTACTTCCCGTCGGCCGTATTCCTGGGCAAAATCCAGGGGCCGCAACTCGTGCGAGAACTGCTGCTGGAGTTCTGTTGGCTGCTGTTTTTCATCGTCGCCTGTCGCCTGGCCCTTCGTCGCGGTTATCATCGTTACAGTGGATATGGAGGATAGGGTTCATGGTTCACTAAGCACTGACCACGGACTACTGACCACTGACTACCGACTACTGACCACATGTCCGACCAGCCCAACTACTTTCGCGTGTTCCTGACCTTCGCCCAAAACAGTCTGGTGCGCGACATGACGTTCCGGGCGAACTTCATCATCGATGGCGTCTCGTCGCTCTCTTGGGTACTGATGAACCTGGGTTTTTACGTACTGATTTTCGAGTATACGGGCGAAATCGGCGCGCGGACGGGATGGCACAAGTACGAGTTTTTCGTGTTTCTGGCCACGACGCTGTTCATCAACAGCCTCGTGCAGACCTTCTTCATGCCCAACGCCAACGAGTTCAGCGAGCTGATCCGCACCGGCAATCTCGACTTCGCGCTGTTAAAGCCGATCGACACGCAGTTCCTCATTTCCTTGCAGCGAGTGGAATGGTCGAGCCTGGCGAACTTCGTCTTTGCGGGCGTCCTGCTGGGGTATTCGCTGACGGAGTTGAGCCACCGGCCCCCCTTGCTGCAAATGGTGCTCTATCCGGTCTACGTGGCCTGCGGCGTGGCGGTGCTGTATAGCCTGATGATTGTGCTGTCGAGCGTCAGCGTCTGGTTGGGCCGCAATCAAAGCCTTTACGACTTCTGGTTTTACATCACCAATTTCTCGCGTTATCCGATGGAGATTTACCGCGGGTCGATCGGCACTCCGCTACGGCGGATCTTCACGTTCATCATTCCGGTGCTGATCGTGGTCAACGTGCCGGCCCGACTGTTGGCCAAGCCGCTGGAAAGCGACAACTGGCCCTTGGCGGCCTTTGCCCTGCTGGCCACCGCCGGCAGCCTGCTGGTTTCGCGTGCGATCTTCAACCGTGCCCTGGCCAGCTACCGCAGCGCCAGCAGCTAGCGAGGGAGGGACGGAGAGAGGGAGAGAAGGAGAGACGGAGGGAGACAAGGAGAAAACTACCTCGCGCGATGTGCTGCAATGCCGCTCCCCGTATCGCTCCTTCCCTCCGTTTCTCCTTCGCTCCCTCTCTCCGTCGCTCCGTCTCTCCTCCCTCGCCCTCCTTCCATCCGACGTGCGCCAGGGTATCATGGGAGAACCGCATTCACCCTTTTACCTTTCCGAGGCCCTTGCCATGCACCACGACGACCACGCGTTCCGTCCCGAGATTTCCCGCCGACAGCTTTTGACCACTGCCGCCGCCGGCACCGTGGCCTTGACGACCGGCGTGGCCCGCGCCGCGGAGGCGCCCGTGGCCGCCCGCGGCAACATCAAGCAGTCGCTCGTTCAATGGTGCTACAAGAAATACTGGAATGCCGACGAGATGTGCCGCGTGGCCAAACAGCTTGGCTGCGTCAGCATCGAGCTGGCCGATCGGAAGGACTGGCCGACCATCAAGAAGCACGGCCTGACCTGTGCCATCGCCACCAGCCACACGTTCGAGAAAGGGATGAACAACCCCGAATATCACGAGATGTGCATCGACAAGATTCGCTCGTCGATCGACGCCTGCGCGGAGTACGGCTTTCCGAACGTGATCACGTTCACGGGTTTTCGCGAGAACATTCCCGACGACGTGGGCCTGGCCAACTGCGTCAAGGGCTTTAAGAAGATCATCGGCCACGCGGAAAAGAAGAAGGTGAATCTCTGCCTGGAGATGCTCAACAGCCGCGTGAATGAGGAGATGAAGGGGCATCCCGGCTATCAGGGCGATCACACCGACTACTGCATGGAGATCATTCGCGAGGTCGGTTCTCCGCGGATGAAGCTGCTGTTCGACATTTACCACGTGCAGATCATGGACGGCGACGTGATCGTGCGGCTCAAGCAGTACGCCGACTACATCGCCCACATCCATACGGCCGGCAATCCCGGCCGCCGCGAGTTGGACGACCAGCAAGAAATCAACTATCCGCCGATCATGCGGGCACTGTTGGAAGTGGGCTACACGGGTTACGTCGGGCAGGAGTTCATTCCCACCCGCGACCCGCTCGACGGCCTGCGCCAGGCCGTGGCCTTGTGCGACGTGTGACGGCGACGCCTGGCCCGGATTATTCGGCCCGTAGCTGGCCTCGTGAGAGGTCAGGCCGTGGTGAACAAAAAAACTTGGTTGACTTCCCGCTTTCGGGCCGGACTCGGTTGTTGTGCAACCAGCCGGCGTACCGACGCACGCGTGTCCGCACGTTGCGTTGCGGAAAACAACGCCGTCGTTGCGGCGAGCTTGCAACGCAACTCGCATGGATGGCGGGTCTTCCAACAATCTTGAGGCCGCCTTGAAAAAAACCGGCCGCAACCACCGTGATGGAGAGTAGGCCGGCGATCCAGCCTTCGACCTCGGCGACGATTTTGGCCACGCGTTGCCGTGAGATGCCGTAATCCGCGGCCGGGGCGTCTTCCGTTTCGCCGTCGAGCACATGTCGCTCATAGATGCGGCAATCGCGGGGGTTGGGCGCTCGGCGGCCGTTCGTGGCGTGTGCCGGCGCGCCGGGGCTTGCATCGGCGTTTTCTTTGGCGGCGGTGCCGCCCTTTCGTCGCGGTTTTTTCACGGGAGGGTCATTCATGGCCTGTTCTTCTTTGTTGAAATGCGATGCGCGGGGTTGGTTCACACCATTACGGCACGCTCCGTCGGCCTCAAAGCTTCCCGCGTTCTACCTGCCGGTTGGCTTGGGACGTGCAAAGTAAGCGTCACGCCCGGCGCGACGACCGGCCCGCCGTGACTCAGAGGAGGTGTAACTGGTCGCTGGTCCGATCGGTGGCGCTGGCCATGGCGCAAATTTGCGCCAGTGGGAAAAACGCGGCGGATTTTGCGATGTCATAGACCACAGGTGGGGTTTCGTGCTCGGCTGGGCGCACGGTCTTTGCAAATTTGCAAAGACCGCAAAACACGGCGGATTTGGGCATGGGATACCTCAAAGCAGCGGACGTCGCGGTGGTTCCGCGTTCGCCAGTCCCCGTGAGCGCTCGCCTTGGACGACTACGGTCGCCGTTGATCTTTCCTGACTGTAGCCGGCGGCTGGCTTGCTTCCGCTCCGCGGCGCGGAAGGATCCCGTCTTCAACATCCGATGCTCAGAACTTAGGCACAGATGCGTACACATGCACACTTAATAGGCAGTCCCGTCGGAACCCTCTACTAAGGTATGAGACGTCAAAAAACGCCGGCAAAGTCCCGTTATTGCAAATTTGCACGAACGAGGCGCGGCGCGGCTTTTTCGCTCCGATCGTCAGCTTTCACGAGCAAGTTGGGCCGCCACCTTTCCTGCCGAATCGGGATTGATCCTGCCCGCGGTCCGACGCAACGCCATGATAGCAGCACGCGACCACCGGTCGCCGAGTTGTTCGGGCCGATTTTCACTTTCAGGGCCTTCGCTTCGGCGAGCTCGCCTTCGGCTAACGAATGCACTCGCGGGTTCGTCGTCTTAAGCTCTGGCGATCCTTGAAAATCGGACCCGCCCGTTTCGTCGCCCGTTTTTCTTCGCTAGTCTTGACCAAGGCGCTGGGCCAGGATACTCTTATAGAAAGAGTTCTCTTCTAACAAGAGTGTGACCTTTGGGAAATCTGGAGTACCGCAATGAATGAAGCAAATATGGAGCGTGTGCGCGAAGACCTGGCCGTTATGAAGCAAGCCATGGGACTTCATCTGCCCTTTCAGCGTGACCACGTTTGGGCCTGTCTTGCGCTGGCTGTCGTTGGGATCGTCATGGCGGCAGTCACGGCTTTCACGCGCATCGCCGCCGTGCCGGTCACGCAAGGCTCGTTGGCCCATCTGAGTTACATCGCCTTCGTCGTCGTTCCCGTCCTGTTGGTCATCATTGGCCTGGGCGTCGTGTCGTACCGTCGAAAAGCACTCGCGCCCTTGCTGTGGCGTGAATCCCGGACGACGGCGGTCGTCGCCACTGTCGCTGTGCCCGTGTATCTCAGTTTCCTTGCCTGGGCCGTATCGAGGGGCATCTCGCCGGCAGCTTTGACGGCTGCAACTCTTTTCCTCGCAGGACTATTCTGCCTCCTGCGTGCGCTGTCCGAACCGGGCCGGCTGTACGTTCTTGGTTGGGCCGTGTCAACGATGCTGGCCGGTGCGTGCGCTCCGTTGGGGAACTACGGCAACGCAGGCATTCTTGCGGGTGCTTGGCTGCTCGTCGGGGGCCTCTTCACGGCGGGAATCATGGCCTGGCAACTGCGCCGCAGGGGTGCTCAGGATGACCGTTGACTTTAATGGTCTGGACACGACCGTTCACGGCCCCGTACGGCTAGGCGTCCTTACCGCCTTGCAGACCGACGGCCCTTTGGACTTCACGACGTTGAAGAAGCGGCTCGCCGTGACTGACGGAGCACTCGGACTGCACCTGCAAAAGCTCGATGATGCGGGTTACATCGGCTGTGAGAAGGCATTTGTAGGCCAGCGACCGAAATCCACGTACCGCATCACGCCCCTTGGCCGCAAAGCGCTTGCCAACTACCTGAACGCGATGCAGTCAATCATTGATTCCGTCAAAAACACCAAGAAAAACTGAGGTTCCACATGATCCGTCTCTGCCACGTTCTCTTTTCCATCGTGATTTTCGTGTTTTTGTTTATTATTGGCGGTGCGCGCATCGGGGACGTCGGCGCGGGCGAATCTGCTGCTAAGAGCATTGCCGGCGCCTGGGAAGGAACGCTGAAGGTCGGCGACGTGAAAATATCCCTGGTCATCAACTTGACGGAGGCGGCTGCCGGAGGGTGGAGCGGTACGCTCGACGCTCCCGATTCAGGGCGTAAGGGGGTCCCAATTGATGACATTACGATCAAGACTGACCGCATAAACCTAACATTGAAAGACGTCCCAGCGAGCTTCGAGGGCGACTTGAACAACGAATGGTCGCAAATGAAAGGCGTGTGGAAACAAGGAGGCCAACGATTTAACGTAACCTTTCAACGAATCGGGAACGTATCGCACGTCGCGCACAAGAGACCGCAGGAGCCGCAGAAGCCTTATCCTTATTCCAAAGAAGAGGTCGCCTTCGAGAACAAGACCGACGGAGCGCGCTTAGCCGCCACTCTCACACTGCCCAAAGGTGTCGGCCCTTTTCCTGCCGTCATGCTTATCACCGGATCTGGACCGCAGGATCGGGACGAGACGCTCTTCGGTCACAGGCCCTTCTTGGTCCTGGCAGACTACCTGACCCGCCGCGGCATCGCCGTCTTGCGAGCCGACGACCGTGGGATAGGTCGATCGACCGGTGACTTCACTCAATCGACGCCGGAAGACTTTGCAAGAGACACCTTTGCTGGCCTGGAATACCTGAAAGCACGCCAAGAGATCGACAGGAAGCGGATAGGGCTGATCGGACACAGTGACGGCGGCACAGTTGCATCCCTTGTGGCAAGCAAATCCACGGATGTGGCCTTCGTCGTCATGATGGCTGGGCCGGGCTTAAAGGGCGACGAGCTCGCCTATTCTCAGGCGGCGCTGATGCTCAAAGTGGCTGGCGCGAGCCGGGCACAGATCGACAAAAGCCGCGAGCTGCAAACGCAACTTATTGCGGTCATCCAACGCGAGACCGACGACATCACGGCTGAAGCCGAACTTAGACGGGTGCTGGACGCGCACTTCGCAAGCCTCAGTGCGGCGGAAAGGAAAGCGGCAGGAGACTTAGGAGCTTTGGCAGACGCTCAGGTGAAGAACATGCTGTCGCCTTCGTTCCGGTTCGGCGTCACCTACGATCCAACGCCGACTCTGCTGAAGGTCAGGTGCCCTGTGCTGGCTCTAAACGGCGAGAAAGATATCGTCGTGGCCAGTCGGGAGAACCTAATGGCGATTGAGGCTGCTCTGATGGCCGGCGGCAACCAGCAGTTCACCATCCGCCCGTTACCGAAGCTGAACCACTTTTTCCAGACCTGCGAAACCGGATCATTCGGCGAGTGTTCTTCAATCGAGGAAACGCTTGCTCCCGTCGTCCTGGAAGTAATCGGTGACTGGATCGCGACGCAAATGAAATGAACCGAAAATGGCAAGTGCAAGACCCCGATACTTTCGTCGGACTGCCGAAGAGCCGGCAATCCGGGCCGTTCGGTCGGCGGCCGGCTTGCTCGCTCGGCGACGGCCTGACCCGCTATGCTGAATCGTGCGAGCGGCCCCAGGCCCACCGGCGACGACGCACCGTGCGCACCGAGTAGCTCCGTTTCAATGCGCTCGGCAATGGCATAAAATGGAACCGTCGTAAACGAGGATTGGCCTGGAGGCATTAAGATGACGTTTCAACTTGACTTGCCAGTCGACTTACAGGAGCGATTGCGTTTCGAAGCCGAGCGCCGCGGAGAACCGGCGGAGGCGGTGGCCTTACGGGTGCTTGACGCGCACCTGCCGCCGCGGCCAGACATTCGCCGCGCTGCCGCGATTGCCATGCTCGATCGGTGGCGGGAGGAAGACGCCGCCGCCACGGAAGCAGATTCGCGACAGGCGGAGGATTTCTTTCATGCTCTTGACGCCGCGCGGACGTCGAACCGTCCCCTCTTTCCGCCAGAGCTTGAAGGAATCTCCTGGTGAAGCCGATCGTCTTGCTTGATTCGGGGCCGCTCGGCCTGTTGTGCCACACGCGGCGATCATCGATCACGGTGGCGTGCGAACAGGGGCTCGCGGCTCTTCTCTCGGCGGGGCGGCGGATTCTCGTACCGGAGATCGCCGACTATGAGCTGCGACGGGAGCTGTTGCGAAGCGGCAGGCAGGCTGCCATCGCGCGGCTTGACGCCATGGCGCAAGCCACGGAATATCTGGCGATCACAACGCCGGCCATGCGCCGGGCCGCCGAACTTTGGGCGCGGGCCCGTCAACAGGGTCAACCCACGGCCGCCGACAACACCGTCGACGGCGACGTCATCCTTGCCGCTCAAGCACTGACGCTGGGCACGCCCGATATCGTCGTCGCCACGACCAATGTTGGCCATTTGTCCCGCTTCGTTTCCGCCGAACTCTGGCAGGCGATCCTTCCCTAAGCGTCACTAAAGCGGCAGCCGTGGAAGACATCCATGCTTTCGTCGGACTGCCGAAGAGCCGGCAATCCGCGCCGTGCGGTGGCTGGCCGCCGTACTCGGCCCGCGACGCTTGACAGGCTGGCTCAGCCCGGTGCCCGATGAAAACGCAGACGCAATCGGCCGCTGCTACACCGGCGGCACGCGGCTCGAACCGTCAGGAACCGCCGGGCGAGCCGGCGGCATGTTCGTTCACGATTTAACTACCTTCCTGTTGCCCGGTCGAGCAGATTCTTGGTAATTCGCCGCACGCGCTCGTCGGGACCGTGCGGCCGCGACCAATGCGACCAGGGCAAGGTGTGGCCGGGCGGCGACGAAAGCCCCTGCGCCCAGAAAATGGTGGAAGCGTTGAACACGAAGTTTCCCTTCGGCCCCGGATAGATGGTGGCCGTCCATTGCTGAGGATTCTCGCCGCCTTGCCAGGCCGTGCCCGACGCCACGACTTTCAGGCCGGGCAGGTCGGGCGGCTGACCGTGATACTCCCAACCGATCAGGCCCGGAATGCGGTCGCCCGCTTTCATGCCGGTGCCTTGGAAAATCCAATGGTCGGGCTTGACGACGGTCCAGTCGCCGCCGCCGTTGACCGGTTCGATGTTCCGGGCGCCCATCAACAGGCCCTCGTCGGGACCGTGTTCTGGGAACGGGCCGTGCTCTTTGAGCCGCCCCAAAGCATAGTCGTTTTTTGCGCCGTAGGGACCGCCGCGAAAGATGATGCGGTCCGGCCGGCCGTCGCTTGCGGCGCGAAACGGCGTCACCCAACAGACCGAGTTGCCCGACAGAAAGAGCAAGTTGACGCCCGCGTCACGCATCGCCTCGACGCTGCGGTATTGCCGGATGTCCCAGTATTCATCGTGCCCGACGCTGACGAACGCCTTGCACTTCAGCCCCCGATCGGGAGAAAGCATGTCGCTGTTGGAGCAATAGCTCACGTCGTAGCCTTGTTGCTCCAGCCAATAGGCCAGCGGAAACTCCAGCGGCAGGAACTCGCCGGAGCCGAAGGTGAGCGGGTCGTTGACCACGCCGGTGAATTGGGCCTCGCGCCCGTAGGGGCGGTCGAAGCTGACGTCGGCCCACGGTCCTTGGCCTCCCTTGGGATGTGTATAGAGCGAGAAATTGTTCGGCCAGCGGTTGTAGGCCTGCCAGGTGTTGTCGGAGCACTGAAACAAGACTTCCGCCGCCCGCTCGTCGCGCACGATGAAAATGATGTAGCTCTGCCAATAAGGCCGCTTGTTCTCGTCCGGCAATGTCGTGAGCCGGCCCAGGTAGACGCCGCTGAGCCAATCGTCGGGAACCGTCAGCGTGACCGCCGGCTTCCAACGGCATTCGTGCAAATTCTTTTCGCCCGGCTTCGGGGTGGGCTGTGGTTCGCCCTTAAAAGGGCCCAGTTTTTTGACCAGCCGTGCGCCGCGGCCGCCGTAATAGCCCATGCGAAACAACTCGATCTCGAACTTTTGGGCCGGATCGGTCGAGACCATGATGTCGAGCGTATCGCCCGCCCCGACGCTCTGCTTCGAGCAATACCCTTCGATCCAGGTCGAGCGAAAGCCGCCCGCATCGGCCCGAACGCGCGTGAGCTGCCAATCGCTGCTGCCGGGCTGCTTGTTCTCCGCGACGATCGGATTGGGCTTGTTGTCGTCGGCGCGGAGCGAGACGGCGAGCGAGGACAATGAAGCGAGGAGGAACAACACTGCGTTTGCGGGAAAAAGCTTTCTGACCATCAATACGTGTCCAACAAAGGGGGGCTGATAATCATGACCTGCTGCACTGGCGCTGCATCTATACTTCACGCGTCCGAGAATGAGACATTGGCGGTGGCTGGGGCAGAGTCTGGCCAGGTGGAGGCTGTAACCGTTGCCAAAGGCAGGATCTCCTGATTGCAGTTCATTGTAAGGTGGGACCAGCGAGGAATGGCAGTCACGATACCTCAAACACCCGCTGAATCTGCGGCGAGCCGTACTCGGCGCCGCCGGTGAGTATGCAGACGTTGTCGAGCGGGTGTGTCTCGCCGGGACTGTGCGTGTGCCCGCACAGCACGGTCAGCCGGCGCTGGGGATAATCGCGCATGATGCGCAAGATCGCCTCGCCCACCGCCAGGCAGGTGAAATGGGGCAGCCATTCGTCGTTGGAGAGCTGGCCTTGATACCAGCATGCCTCGCGCAGCGGAGGTACGTGCGTGAGCAAGAACACCACTTCATGATCGGCCAGCGCCGCGGGCAACACGCGTTCCACGTGCCGCGCCGCTGCGTCGCCCATGGCCTTCAACATCGGCCAGCGTGCCCACTTGCTGACGCCGGCCAGCTCTTCAATCAGCCGATAGTCGTTCATCATCACCAACGAGCGCTCGTAGTCGCCCAGCCGGGCGTCGGCCCAGCCGTCGTGCCCGCACAAAGCCGTGCGGTCGGTGAGCGAGACCACGCCCGACGCGGTCAAGAACGTCAGGTTCGGCAACCGCCGGCAAAGCTCTTCGACCTTCTCTCGCACCCGCTCGATGGAACCGAAATAGTAATCGTGATTGCCCAATACGAAGTAGACCGGCGAGGCGACCGCCTTGGCAATCCGCTTTAGCAACCCGACCACGTTCGGGGCCTCGCCAAGATCGCCGCCGACCAGCACCACGTCGGCCCGCTCGGCCGCCACCGACGCCAGAAAAGCGTCGGTCTGCGGCGGGGTGAGAAAGTTGAGGTGCAGATCGGTCAGCCAGAGCATTCGCTTCATGCGGCGGTTATCCAAATTCGGGTGAAGCGTAAGGATTGGCCGGGTCGCGGCGGCCATCCACGTGGGCATCCCGCGGCGCGGCTTCCAAAGTCACGCGCGGGATCCAGTCCATTATTGGGTGCGTGGCATTGCAGGCGGAGCATTGCGTTTGAGGATACTCATGTCCACAACCGGGACAGGACGCAACGTGGAGAAAGGTGTCGAAGGCCGTGCGGCAATGGCCGCAGGTCCAATAATCGCCGATGGGCGGCGCGGCCCCGCAGGAAGGACAGGCGAACCCCACGCGGCGCGGAGCACGCGCCAAGCGCGAAATCGCAATTCCCTGGCGGAAGGCGGTCAGGCTGCGCCCCATGATGAATAAGGAAAGGAAGATCATCCACATCGAGCCGCTCGACAGGGAAATTGCAATGAACCCCAGTCCGCAAAGCACGCCCAGCACGCCCACGATCCGCAGACTCCAGGCACGTCCGACCACGAACCACAACAGCGACTGCAGGATTTGTCCGCCGTCGAGCGGATAGATCGGCAGCAGGTTGAGAACGAGCAGCGCAAGGTTGATGGCCGCAATGCTCATCAGAAAGTGCATGGCATCACCGTTGATGTTTTGCAGTCCGCCCCACCGCGCGGCCACAACCGCGGCAATGGAGAGCGGAACCAGCAGAAGATTGACGAGCGGCCCCGCGGCTTGTGTCCACAGCACCGCGCCGGGCCGCGGTGGCGGCAGCACAAATGCCATTCCGCCCAGTGGCCAAAGCATGATCTGGTTGGCGGTGCCGCCCACCTGCCGGCAGGCCAGCGCGTGACCGAACTCGTGCATCGTCACGATGGCGAAGAGGCTCAGGTATTCGATCACATTCCAGACCGGCGATTGGTATTTGTTCGCCGGAGTGCCGATCTCGAACCAGGCGACGACGAGCCACGACCAATGCACGAAAACGTCAATCCCGGTCACACGGAACAACCGCACCGCGCCTTTGCTCGTTGAACCCATACTCATTTCTTTTCGATCGAGTAGAGATGCTTCTTGCCACGCAGATAGATTCTTCCGCCGGCCAGCGCCGGCGATGCCGTGGTCTCGTCGTCGAGCGGGTTCTCGGCCAGCTTCTCGTAACGGTTGCTCGCGGCCACCACCGTCGCCACGCCGTGCATGTTGAGAAAGTAGATCCGCCCTTCGGCCGCGACGGGCGACGCCTTGTAATCGCCCGGCAAACGCTTCTTCCATTTCTGATGGCCGCTGTATGCGTCGTAGCACTTGGCGACCCCGTTGTCGCTCACGGTGAACAGCAGGTCTCGCCGCAACACCGGGCAACACGTGTCGGGCGTCGCGTCGGTCTCCTTCCAGGCCACGTCGCGGTACGAAAGTTTGCCGCTGCCGCCCAGCTTGACCGCCAGCAGATCCTTGCGCATGCCTTGCGTGGCGAACACCATGCCCAGGCCGGCCGTCGGGCCGGTGATCGTGCGTCCGCCGACGATGGCCGGCAGATACCACAGGCGTTCGCCGCTGGCCGGGTCGTAGCCGTCCAGCTCGTTGGCCCCCATCACGACCAATTGCGGACCTTGCGGCGTCTGGCAGACGAGCGGCGTGGTGTAAGAATCGCCTTCCTCGGCGTGGGCGCCCGTCTTGCGCCTCGATTTCCATTTCACTTCGCCGCTCTGTTTGTCGTGGGCCACCAGATAGCTGTCGGCGTCTCGACCGCCCAGATCGTCGAGCGGGTCCTGCATGCAGGCCGAGATCACCAGATCGCCGACCAGCACGGGACTGTTGGCGTGACCCCACCAGATGCTGTAGGCTCCGTACTCGTCTTGCAGATTGTGGCGCCAGAGCTGCCGGCCCTCGAAGTCGTAAGCCGCCAGCTCGCCGTTGCCGAAGTGGACGACCACCACCTCGCCGTCGGTCACGGGCGATGGGCTGGCATTGTTTTGCAAGTCATGGAACTTCTGCGTGCTGCGCTTGGGACTGCTGCGCGGCGTCTCGGCGCGTGCGACTTCTCGCGACCAGACGGTATGGCCGTCGACGCGATCGAGCTTCGAAACGAGGAGCCTGTCGTCGTCTTGGGCGGTGACGAAGAGAGCGTCGCCCCAGACGGCCGGCGTGCTGTCGCCCCAGCCGGGCAGTTCGATCTTCCAGGCAATGCCGTGCCGTTCGCTCCAGACCAACGGCAGATCGTGCTCTTCGCTGGTGCTATCGCCGCGCGGGCCGCGCCACTGCGGCCAATTCTGGGCCTGAGCGCAGGGCGCCACCCAGGCCATGAGTGCCAGCACGCCGCACATCCATAACTGGGGGGTCAGGGGTCTCCGCATCAAAAATCTCCCGTCGTCGCAATTTTGGGTTTTCGATTTTGGATTTTGGATTGACCGCGAATCCAAAATCCAAAATCCAAAATCCAAAATCCAAAATCGCCGTGGGCCGGCGCTCGCAAGCTCGCTGGTCCCACTCTACGTTACGTTTCGCGATTGGCTTGCAACACATCGAAAATATCGAACAATACCTGCTTGCCTTCCTGGCCGGTGTCGAGCACCGCGTGCAACGTGCCGGCTTCCCAGCACTCTTCCAGAATCTTCATCAGATCGCCCTTGGTCGGCCGGACAATCCGCCACTCATCGGCCGTCTGCACGCCGTCGAGAAACGCACGAGCAGCCTCGGCACTGATGAAAAGCGCCAGGGCACGCTCGTCGTTGGGCATGGGCCATAAGGCGAAGTCCATCTTATCGCCATCGACCCGGTAGGCCACAAACGGTTCGACTTCGTCGGGATCGGCGCTCATGGCGGTCGGCTATTCCAGATGGGCCTCGAACTCCAACAGTCGGCGATGAATCTCGCGCACGATGCTGCCCGGCAGGTCCTCCGCCTCGGCCTCGAACGAGCCGACGAGCGTCACGTGGACGCGTACGCCGCCGGCTTCGTCTCGCCGCGGGGTAATCTGTAGCCAGGCCGCGTGCGAATGGATCTCGGAGGCTTCACGCTGCACCTGCTGCCAAAGTTCGTCGTTCATGGGATTTGCCATAGCTCGATGCCAGTTCAGACCAACTCCAACAGCGGCTCGCCTTCGGCCAGCAAGTTGAACACTCGGCCGTCTTTGTCGGTCGCGGTGAGGTCGTCGACGCCCATCGCGTGATAGACGGTTTTGGCGATGTGGGCCGGCGTGACGGGCTTTTCGGCCGGGTGTTCGGCGCGGCGGTCGCTCGTGCCGTAGGCCTGGCCGCCGCGGATGCCGCCGCCGGCCAGCACCACGCTCATGCAATGGGTCCAATGATCGCGGCCGGCGCCGGCCACGCCGCCGGAGCGCGGATCGCCGATCTTGGGCGTGCGGCCCATCTCGCTGGTCACCAGCAACAGCGTCTCGTCGAGCAGGCCGCGCTGGTCGAGATCTTCGACCAGCGCCGAGAACCCGCGGTCGAACTCGGGCAGCAGATGTTCGCGCAGGCAATTGAAGTTGTTGCCGTGCGTGTCCCAACCGCCGGCGCTTTTGCACTTGCCGGCCAGCTTCTGGTTTTCCATCCAGAACACCGTGACGAACGGCACGCCCGCTTCGACCAGCCGCCGCGCCACCAGCAGGCTCGTGCCGTTGACCGTGGCGCCGTAACGCTCGCGGAGCTTTTCCCCTTCGCCGGCTACGTTGAACGCCGCCGTGGTTTGCGCCGAGCCCAAAAGCGAGACGGCCCGCTGTTGCAGGCGCGACCAGCCGCCGTCGGCCGTTTCATGGTCGAACCGGCGCCGGGCGTCGTCGACCTTTTCCAAGAGCGAGCGCCGCGAGTCGAGCCGCGCGGCGCCGACGTCGCCTTGCAAGACCAGCGCCGGGGCCTCGAACTTGAGCGGGTTTTCCACGCTGCCCTGCACGTACAGCGGGTCGTGCGCCACGCCCAGCTTCGCCGCGAACTGCCCGGGCCGCGTATACGGGCGGCGGCTGGGCATGTGCGGCAACGTCACGGCGTTCGGCAGACCATCGCTCGGCGGCCGCCGCGAGCCGACCACGCAGCCCATGTACGGCCAGTCGTCGGGCATCGGCGTACGGTTGTTGCCCAGGCTCAAGAAGCTGGGATCGGCGGCGTGGCCGGTGAGGTTGTAGTAATAGCCGCCATGATGATCGTTCGTATTGACCGTGGAGCACAGCGAACGGACGACGGCCAGCCGATGTCCTTGCCGCGCGGTCAGCGGCAGATGTTCGCTGATCTGCAAGCCCGCGGCGCTGGTCTCGATCGGCTGAAACGGGCCGCGGTATTCATAAGGGGCCTCGGGCTTGAGGTCCCACATATCCAAATGCGACGCCCCGCCGCAAAGGAAAAACAGGATCGTGCTCTTGGCCTTGCCCGCCCTCGAGGGCGCGGTGGGCGCCTCGCTCGCCGGCGCAGGTACGCCGAATTGCAGGCCCGCGAAGCCAACGCCGGAGGCCACGAGAAATGCCCGGCGCGAAAGCCGCGGCGATTGTCGTTCAGGTGAAATCCAAGGCTGATCGTTCACAATGTCTTGGTTCAGCGTGATCTGGAAGGACCGCCCGATCGAGTTATACTTCACGCGGCCGAGAATGAGACATTTTTTCCGCGAGCAAAAAGCGGTGGCTGGGGCAGAGCTTGGCCAGATGGCGGCTGGCGCCCCTTCAACAGCGTGGCGGCCAAGCGATGCCCCGGTTGGACGCACCGGGGCATCGCCTGGCCGCCGAGATGAACGAAGTGCCAGCCTCCACCTGGCCAGGCTCTGCCCCAGCCACCGCCAATGTCTCATTCTCGGCCGCGTGAAGTATAACTCGATCGGGCGGTCCTTCCAGATCACGCTGAACCAAGACATTGTGAACGATCAGCCTTGGATTTCACCTGAACGACAATC
>DATLUO010000082.1 GCA_035533075.1 Pirellulales bacterium
CCGAGGTGGTGCGCGACATCGCACTATGCGTGTCGGGGCTGCTCACGCAGAAGCTGGGCGGTCCGAGCGTCATTCCGCCCGTGCCGCAGAACGTGCTCGACTACAACTTCACGTATCCGGCCTATTGGAAGCCGGCGGAAGGCCCGCAGCGCTACCGCCGCGCGTTGTATGGCTATCGCAAGCGTTCGATGCCCGACCCGGTGATGTCGAACTTCGACGCCCCCAACGCCGACTTCGCCTGTGCCCGCCGCGTGCGGTCGAACACGCCGTTGGCGGCGCTGACGGCCTTGAACGAGCCGGTGTTTGTGGAAGCCGCGCGTGCCTTGGCGCTGCGCGTGTTGCGCGAGGGCGGCAGCGACGACGGTCAACGGGCCGACTATGCGTTCTTCTTGTGTACGTCGCGGCGACCGGTAGATAAGGAGCGGGACGCGGTGTTGAACTTGCTGCGGTCGCAACGGCAGCGTCTGGCCGACGGCTGGCTCAACGTGCGCGACATCGCCACTGGCGATCCGGCCCGCTTGCCGCCACTTCCGGCCGGCGCGACTCCGCAAGACGCGGCCGCCTGGACGCTGGCCGCCCGTGTGCTCTTGAACCTGGACGAAACGATCTCAAAGAAATGATTGCTGAAATGAACGTTACCCAACAACTCCAACAGGTCCGGGCACACTACCTCACGCGCCGCTGGTTTCTGCGCGACTGCGGCCTGGGCCTGGCCGGCATCGCCGCCCATTCAATGCTGGCCTCCGAAGGCCGGGCGAGCGCGCCGGTCGCCGAAAACGAACAGAACAGGCCGCTGGCCCCGCGGCCGCCGCACTTTCCGGCCAAGGCGAAGCGGGTGATCTACATGTTCCAGGCCGGTGCCCCAAGCCATTTGGAGCTGTTCGACAACAAGCCCGAACTGGCCAAACATGACGGCCAGCTTCCGCCCGCCGAACTGTTGAAGGGCTACCGCGCGGCGTTCATCAATCCGAACTCGGCGTTGCTCGGTCCGAAGTTCAAGTTCGCCAAACAGGGCCAGTGCGGCATGGAGTTGAGCGAAGTGCTGCCGCAGACGGCCAAGATCGCTGACGAGCTGTGCCTGATCCGCACGATGCAGACCGAGGCCGTGAATCACGCTCCCGCGCAGATCATGATGAATTCCGGTTCTCAGCAGTTCGGCCGGCCGAGCTTCGGCTCGTGGACGCTCTACGGCCTGGGGAGCGAATCGGCCGACCTGCCCGGCTTCGTCGTGCTGACCAGCGCCAAAGGCACCAGCGGCGGCGCCAGCAATTATGGTTGCGGCTTTCTGCCGACCATTTATGGCGGCACGCCGTTTCGCAGCGCGGGCGATCCCGTGCTCTATCTCTCGAACCCGGCCGGCATCGACCGCGAGACTCAGCGGGCCTCGCTCGACACGCTGAACCAGTTGAACCGGCAATCGCTGGAGGCGGAATTCGATCCGGAGATCGCGGCGAGAATTCAGAGCTACGAGATGGCCTATCGCCTGCAGACGAGTGCGCCGGAGTTGATGGACCTTAGCCAGGAATCGAAGGAAACGCTCGACCGCTATGGCATCAAGTCGCCGACGGACGCCAGCTTTGCCCGAAACTGCCTTTTGGCCCGGCGGCTGGCGGAGCGTGGCGTGCGTTTCGTGCAACTCTTTCACGAAGCGTGGGACCAGCACGGCAACTTGACGAACGGCGTGAAGCAGAACGCGCTCGACACCGACCAGGCCAGCGCGGCGTTGGTGGCCGATCTCAAGGAGCGGGGCTTGCTGGCCGACACGCTGATTATCTGGGGCGGCGAGTTCGGTCGCACGCCGATGGTGCAAGGCGGCAACGACGGCCGCGACCACCACAACCGCTGTTTCAGCCTCTGGCTGGCCGGTGGCGGCATAAAGTCGGGTCACACGCACGGCGTGACCGACGAGTTGGGCTTCAACGTCGCGGCCGATCCCGTTCACGTCCACGATCTGCACGCCACGCTGTTGCACCTGTTGGGCTTCGACCACACGCGGCTCACGTTCCGCTTCCAGGGCCGTGATTATCGGCTGACCGACGTGCATGGACGCGTGGTGAAGGAGATTCTTGCCTGAGTGGTTTTCGCGATCGTAGGGTGAGACCAGCGAGCTTGCGAGCGCCGGCCCAGCATGAACGACTTCGTGATTCCATCGGTCCTCGTCGCAATCAGCATCAATCGAGCGGATGCGCAACCACGACCTCGCTTTGCGGCGTCTGGTCTGGTAAACGCTCGCCGCCCAACCCAAGAGGGCCGATACCCAATCCTTGCTACAATATAACGTCGCCCAACACACCGCAGGAGAACGACATGCCGAGGGATGCGATTTCCCGCAGAAACTGGCTTCGCGCCAGCGCCGGCGCGATGGGCCTGTCGTTGCCGCAATGGCTCGGCTTGCGGCAAACCCAGGCCGCCGGCGCCACGCCGGGCTTCGGCAAGGCCAAGTCATGCATCGTGCTCTATTGTTGGGGCGGAGTGAGCCACATCGACACCTGGGATCCGAAGCCCGATGCCCCGGCCGAGGTCCGCGGACAATTCGCGCCCATCTCCACCGCCACGCCGGGCATCCAACTTGGCGAGCACATGCCGCTCATCGCCAAGCTCACCGACCGGCTGGCCATCGTCCGCTCGATGCACCACACGTCGACGTTCCACGGCCGGGGCATGTACTGGAACATGACCGGCCATCCGACGCCCAATGCCGACCAATTCACCAACCTGTCTCCCTCGCCGACCGACTGGCCCAACCTGGGAGCGATGATCGCCCGGCTGCGCCCTGCGCCGGCCGAAATGCCGGCCTTCGTCCAGATTCCGTATTACCTTGTCGACAACAAGACGCGGCAGGCGGGCGACACGGCCGGCTTTCTGGGGCGGCAGTACGACGCCGTGTTCGTTCGGCCGGGCCGCGGCAAGCCCTACGGCGGCGTCTCGCCTGAGTTGGGCGAGATGAGCTTTCAGCCTGCCGAAGGCATCGATGCCGATCGTTTCAATCGCCGGCAAGAGCTGGCCGCGGCGCTCTTCTCGCAGCACAGACCCGAGGCCACCGCCGGTGTGCGGGCATACAGCGCGTTCCGCCAACTGGCCAGCGACATGCTGGGCAGCCCGAAAGTCCGCGGCGCCTTCGACCTGGAGAACGAGCCGTCGCCGGCCCGCGAGGCTTATGGCGACCATATCTGCGGGCAAAGTGCGCTGTTGGCCCGGCGGCTGGTGGAGCAGGGCGTGCCGGCCATCACGGTGGTTTGTGCCGCCGGCGATCTCAACGGTGCATCGGGAGACATGTGGGACACACACGGCGACAATTTCAACCGGCTGAAGCGAGACCTGCTGCCGCCGTTGGAACGGGCCAGTTACGCGCTGGTCAACGATCTGGCCGAGCGCGGGCTTTTGGACCAGACGCTGATCGTCTGGCTGACCGAATTCGGCCGCACGCCGAAGGTGGACGGCGGCGCCGGACGAAACCATTACCCGTTTTGCTATTCGGTGGCGTTGGCGGGCGGCGGCATTCGCGGCGGCCAGGTCTATGGCCGGTCCGACCGGATCGGCGCGGCGCCGTTGGACATGCCGTGCGGACCCGCCGACCTGCACGCCACGATCTTTCACGCCCTGGGCATTTCGCCCAACACTCGGCTGACCGACAACCTGGGCCGCAGCGTGCCGCTCACCGAAGGCACGGTCCTGCCGCTTTTCGGCTGACCCGGATGATGCACCGGGGGCGTAGCAGACATCGTGAGAAGTCTAGTCGCGTTTAGCCGAGCGGCACGACCTGCCAGCCGCCGCACCGGTGCCGCCAGCGGCCGCTACCTCGACCTACTTTGACGAAGCCCCCCTGGTATGTGGTTTCTTATGAAAAGAAATCAATAAAACCACTCCAACTGTTCGTTGTGGGAAAGGTAGGCAACCTTTTTCACCACAACAGGAGACAGTTGGAATGGCTACAAAACGCAAATCTCGCAAATCCGGCACCAAGCGTCCAGCCCTGCTAGGCAAACCCAACGGCATTATCCAACCTCGCGTCCAAGCCGTCGGACCCGAGCGGTTCGGCATCGTCGCCGTCGATTGCGCCAAGGCCCGATCGAAGTGGATGCTCTGCGATTTCTACGGCCGAGTGCTCGTCGAGCCGACCACCGTCGAGCACGAGCGCGCCGCGCTGCAATTGGCCACCGCACAGTTGCGCGAAGCGTGCCAGCAGCACGGCATCAAAGACCATCTCGTGGCCGTCGAGATGACCGGCACGTACCACCGACCCGTGCAACGCGCCTTCCGCCAGGCAGGCAGCGAGACGCGGCTGGTGCATCCCTTCGCTTCCAAGCACTACCGTCAACCGTCGCATGCCGACACCAAGACGGACGACAACGACCTCGAGGCCATCTTCCGCGCTACGGTGAACGGCTTCGGCTTATTGGAGCCGGTCTGGGGCGAGGTCTATCTGCGGCTGCAACTGCTGGCGCGGCACCGACGCGACCTGGTGCAAAAGCGGGCCAAGCTGCAGTCGCAAATCCGTCATCACCTGGAACGCTGCTTGCCGGGCTACGCCGCCTTGTTCCCCGACAACAATCTCTGGAAGCAAGACTTGCCGATGTGCATCGCCCGACGCGCCGGCTCGGCGGAGGCGATTCGCGCCGCAGGGATCCGCGGCATGCGCGACTGGTTGGAAGAAGCAAAGGTGCGATACCAATCGCCCAGCCTCGGTCGCGTGCTGGCCTGGGCCGGCAATGCGGCCGACGCCGATCCGCTGGCACCGCACCTGGCCCGCGTCTGGCAGACGCTGCACGACGACTGGCTCATCAAGACCACGCAGATTGTCCAAGTCGAACGCGACCTGGCCGAGATCCTCGTGAAAACGCCCTATATCCTGCTGCTTTCACATCCGGGCATCAACATCGTGAGTGCCGGGGAGCTGGCGGGCGAGACGGGACCGAACGAGCATTATGCCCACGCCAAGGCGATCACCGGCCGGGCAGGGTTGTTTCCCTCGCGCTATCAGAGCGACCAGGTGGACCACGCCGACGGTTCGCTGGCCCACTTGCGCAACGCGCGGTTGCGGGCAGCTTGGTTGCGTTTGGCCGATAACTTGATCAAGTCCAACCACTATTGCGGCGGCAAGGCGAAGCTCTGGACGCAACGCGGCGTGGACGCGCGCGACATCCGTTGCCGCGTGGCCAACCGCGCGACGCGGACGGTGTTTCAGATGGTCAGCGGCCGGCGACTCTACCAGCATCCCAGCCGCTTGGACCGGCAGTACGTGCTCGACAAGCTGCTCAAGTTTCACGAAGAGCATGACACGCCGCTGCAAGACATCCTGCGCGATCTGCACCATGCGGCCGAGCAGATCCCGAAACACGAACAGGCCGCCGAGGCGGCGCCGCTGGCGGCACGCTACGAAAAGTGCCGCCGCAGCCGGCGGAAGGGCCCACAGCAACTCGGCAGTATCTTGCTGGGCGTGCTGGCCCGTTGTGGAATCACTGGATTAGAATCGGAACTGGAGGCTCGAGGCCCTGACGCGGTCGAGTCCGACGCGAGCGCCCGATAACGCCGTTGTCCCCATGGCCAGTGC
>DATLUO010000083.1 GCA_035533075.1 Pirellulales bacterium
GAGGCGGAGTTGGCCGCGATTCGCCGCAGCGTGGAGCGCGGGAATCCCTACGGAAGCGAGTCCTGGAACGAACGCACGGTTCGACGGCTCGGTCTCGAATCGACCATCCGCCCTCGTGGCCGCCCAAGAAAGGAGGCCTCGGCGGATAACAAAGGTTCCTGACACCGTTTCTTGGCCCGCCACCTTTTCTTGGCCCGGCTGCTGGGCGGGTCGTGGTCGCCGATCAGTCGCCGCTCGGCGGCGTTGGTCTTCGGGTGTACGTTGGGACTGTCTCGCAAGACCGCTCGCATCGCCGCGGCCAGCAGCACTCCGGCCAGCGCAATGCCGACCAGCGCCGCGCGCCAGCCGAGCCCCATTTCATACATCAGCAGCGTGCCGACAAGAAGCGGCGCGCAGCCGCCGCCAATCCGTCCGGCGGTCAGACTCTACCGCAAAGCAGCGGCGGCGCGTATACTTCAACGCCGAGGCCGAGAGGATCAAGCCCGATGGCATCGTGCCGACGCTGATCGAGAATCGTCCCGCCGGCCAAGAAGAGACCACGCTTGGTGGAAAACTATCAGAAGTATTTAGACCCAAGCACGCTGGCCAAACTGCAGGGGCTGGAGCTGCGTGCCCGGCTGATCGTCGAAGGCTACGTGTCGGGCGTGCATCGCAGCCCCTATCACGGCTTTTCCATCGAGTTCGCCGAGCACCGCGAGTATGCGCCCGGCGACGATCTGCGTTACGTCGACTGGAAGGTGTTCGGCAAGTCCGACAAGTTCTACCTCAAGCAATACGAGGAAGAAACGAACCTGGTCAGCCATCTCGTGCTCGACACCAGCGAGAGCATGCGTTACCAGAGCGAGTCGGCGCCGCTTTCGAAGCTCGAATATGCCCAGTGCGTGGCGGCGGCGCTGGCCTACCTGATCTTGCAGCAGCAAGACAGCGTGGGGCTGGTGACGTTCGACAGCGAGGTTCGGGCGTTGGTGCGGGCCAGCAGCAATCCTTCGCACCTCAAGCAGTTGCTGCACGTGATGAGCGAGTCGCGGGCGGAGCGGAAAACCGCCAGCGGGCCGATTTTTCACGATTTGGCCGAGCGGCTGAAGAAGCGGGGCGTGGTGGTGGTGCTGGGCGACTTTTTCGACGACGTGCCTTCAATGCTGGCCGGCCTGAAGCACCTGCGGCACAAGCGGCACGAGGTGATTCTGTTTCACGTGCTCGACCCGGCGGAACTCGACTTTCCCTTCCGGCAGCCAACGCTGTTCAAGGGGCTGGAGGGCTGGCCGGAGCTGCTGGCCGACCCGCGTTCGCTGCGCAAGGCGTACCTGGCGGAGTTCGAGCGCTTCGTACACGAACTGCGGCAAGGCTGCCGGGCGCATCGCATCGACTACGTGCAGATGCGCACCGATCAGCCGCTCGACCTGGCGTTGTCGAGCTATTTGACGGCCAGGTTGGCGAAGAGCCGGTAATGCAGACAACCGAGGATATCGTATGAAGAGCATCTCGACCCAGGAGTTGAAGTCCAACCTCGACGCCATTTTGAGTTCGGTGCAAGCCGGCCAGATCGTTTTGACCAAATATGCCAGGTAAGCGACGGGCATAGTCATCAACGGCCGCGTGATGCATGCCGACGAGCTTCCGCATGCCCGGCTGATGTGGCCGATGAATTGGGTCAACGCTCGCTTCGGGCACGACTACGCCGCGCCGGTCGTGGCGGTCCAACTCGGCAATACCGCGGTGCGGGACCGCGACCTCGCCTGTTTGACCAAGTTCGACGGCTTGCACGCGCTTTGGTTAAACAACACGGCCATTACCGACGAGGGCCTGCGGCTATTGCAATCGTGCCGGCACTTGGAGGAATTATCGCTTCGCGGCACGGGGGGTTGGCGACGCCGGCCTGGAATTTCTGGCGCAATTGAAGACCCTGGTTTCAAGGAGCAACCCGGCTCGATCCGCAATTCACCGCGGCCCACGAAAACCTGGCCACCGCTTGCGCCATGGACGAGCAATGGAGCGAGGCCTTGTCTGCGTGCGGCGCGGCCGCCGATCTCGATTCCAACGAGCCGCGGTATCGGCGGATGCTGGCGTATGTGCTTTGGGAAGTGGATCCAGAGCCGCGGGCCGCCGATCTCGACGTGTTGGCCAGGGCCTATGCCGCCTCCGGCCAAGAGCAGAAAGCGGCGGCACTTCGTCAAAGATCGCAGGGCCCAGTGAAGGCCGGGCCGGCAGGCTGCTCATCGTAATTCACTTGCGTTAGCGTTTGGTGAGGCGTCTGTTCTACTTCGGCGAGAGAACGCAGGTGATCCGTTTGCCCTGCGTGTTGGGAGGCGTCTCGACCTTGGCGATGTCTTCCAGGTTCTTGATGATGAACTGCACGATCCGCGGCCCCTCTTGCTGGATGTGCGCGATCTCACGCCCGCGAAAAACGACGGACACCAGCACCTTGTTCTTCTGCTCCAGAAATTCACGGGCATGATGGAGCTTCACGCCCAGATCGTGCTCGTCGGTCTTGGGGCGGATGCGGATCTCCTTGATCTTGATTTGATGCGCCTTGTGCTTTCGCTTCTGCTGCTGGTATTTGAACTTGCCGAAATCCATGATCCGGCAGACGGGCGGCCGCACGTCGGCGGCGACTTCCACCAGGTCCAGTTCGGCCTCGCGCGCGGCAGCCAGGGCCTGCTCGATCGGCATCACGCCAAGCTGCTCGCCATCGGCGGCAATGACCCGCACCGGCGACATGCGGATCTGCTCGTTGATCCTCTGTGAACGTTCGATTGCTTTTTCCTCCGGGGTTCGGGGTTCAGGGTTCAGGGTTCAGGGTTCAGGGTTTAGATGAGGGATGAGGGATGAGGGACCGTGCGGGGCGTGCGGCGACAACGGCCTAAGAAGAAAGATCCAAGACCAAAATCCTGAACCCTGAACCCTGAACCCCGAACCCTAGTATTCATGCCTTTCCCCATTTCCACCTAATCCCGCACTGACAAGCTTAGCTTGTTGGCGGATCGTTTTCGCTTTCACCTCTTCCTGCAGCTTGGCCACGGCCGCCTCAATCGGCATGGCGCCCAGGTCGCCGTCGATGCGGTCGCGCACGCTGACCGTGCCCGCCGCCATGTCTTTCTCGCCGACCACAAACATGTAGGGCACCAGCTTGAGCTGGGCATCGCGGATTTTCGCTCCCAGCTTCTCTGACCGGTAGTCGCCGGTAACGCGTAAGCCGGCCTCTTTCAGCCGGGCCTCGATCTTCCGCGCGTAAGCCTCCGACTTCTCGCTGACGATCAGCACCCGCGCTTGCTCCGGCGCCAGCCAAAGCGGAAACGCGCCGGCGAAATGCTCGATGAGCACACCCATGAACCGCTCCATCGAGCCTAGCGGCGCGCGGTGGATCATCACCGGACGATGCGGCGTGTTGTCCTGCCCGATGTATTCCAAGGCAAACCGTTCGGCACTGGGCAGGTTGTAGTCGAGCTGCACGGTGCCAAGCTGCCATTCGCGGCCGATGCAATCGGCCACCATGAAGTCGGCCTTGGGACCGTAAAACGCCGCCTCGCCACGCGTGATCTCCAGGTGCGGCAGGTTCATGTCGCGGCACACCGATTCGAGCGATTCCTCGGCCCGCCGCCAGCTTTCGTCGCTGCCGACATATTTATCGCTGGTCGGATCGCGAAAGCCCAACCGCACACGGTAATCGGTCAGGCCCAGCACCTGCAAAATGTGCTGGGTCATCTCCAGGCAGCCGCGGAACTCGTCGCCCACTTGCTCTTCGGTGCAGAACAGGTGCGCGTCGTCCTGCGTGAAGCCGCGGACGCGGGTCAAGCCGCCCAGCTCGCCCGACTGTTCATAACGATACACGGTGCCGAACTCGGCCAGCCGCACCGGCAGGTCGCGATAGCTGTGCGGCTTCGATTTATAGATCATCACGTGGTGCGGGCAATTCATCGGCTTGAGCAGGTATTTCTCGTCCTCGCTCATCACGATCGGCTTGAACTGGCTGGCGGCGTAGTAGGGGTAATGGCCGGAAATCTGATATAGCTCGACCCGCCCGATATTCGGCGTGTAGACCGGTTCGTAGCCGCGCTTGAACAGCTCGTCGCGTACGAACGTTTCCAGCAGGCCGCGGACGATGGCCCCCTTGGGCAACCACAGGATCAGGCCCGATCCGACGAGCTGGTTCGTCGTGAACAGTTCCAACTGCTTGCCCAGCACGCGATGGTCGCGGCGCTTGGCCTCTTCGACCATCCGCAAGTAGTCGTCGAGTTCTTGTTTGCTGAACCAGGCGGTGCCATAGAGCCGCTGCAATTGCTGGCGCGAGGCGTCACCCTTCCAATAGGCGCCGGCCACCGAGAGCAGCTTGAACTCGCCGATCGCACCCGCGCTGGGCACGTGCGGCCCGCGGCACAGGTCGATGAACTCCCCCTGGCGATAGAACGAGAGCGTCGGCTGATCGGCCAGACCGGTCTCGATGTGCTCGACTTTGAGCGGCTGGTGCAGGTCGCGGCAGATGGCGACGGCCTGGTCGCGCGGCTCGACGATCCGCTCAAAGGCTTCGTCGGCCTTGACGATCTTGGCCATCTCGGCCTCGATGGCCGGGAAGTCGGCCTCGCTCAGCGGACGGTCGAGGCCGATGTCGTAGTAAAAGCCGTTCTCGATGGTCGGGCCAAAGGCAAGCTGCACACCCTCGAACAGTCGCATGACCGCCCGTGCCATCACGTGGGCGCAGGAATGCCGCATCACGCCCAGAGCTTCAGGATCTTTCTTGGTAAACAGGCGAAGCGAGACGTCTCCCTGGTCGGGCAACGGGTAATCGAGTCCTACGGTGCGGCCATCGACCTGTGCGGCGATCGCCGCTTTGGCCAAGCGAGGCGAGATGTCTTGAGCCACGTCACGGGCGGTCTTGCCCGACGTGTATTCGCGAACGCTTCCATCCGGAAGCTTGACTTTCAGCATACTTCTCCCAGTACCCAGTGTTGTGCCGGCCGGAACCGCCGGGCCTTACGCACGCCAAGTATAACCGGCTGGCCAAGTTCGGGAAATAGGGCATAGCGGGGGTGCAGGAACGCTTTTGCGCCGCGCGTGGGCGTCACGCTGTAGGGAACGGACTCCGTGCCGTTCCGCACTCTGTAGGGAACGGACTCCGTGCCGTTCCGCCGAACGCCGATTGACCGTCGTTCGGTGCGCGCGGAACGGCACGGAGTCCGTTCCCTACAGAGCTTTTGGGAGCCCTCGCTCACGCTGCTACTGCCGCGGTGTGACTTCTTCCGGCCGCTCGGTAATCTTCACCGAAAGCTCCCGCTCTTTGCCCTCGCGCAACGCCGTCACCTTCACGCTCGTTCCGGGCTGGGTCGAGGCCACCAAGATCGGCAGCTCCATGTTGCTGGGAATCTTCTGGCCGTTGAACTCGACGATCAAGTCGCCCGGCTCGATGCCGGCCGCTTCGGCGGGCGAGCCGCGCAACACGCCGGCCACGAAGGCCCCTGCCCGGCCCTTCAATTGGAACTCTTTCGCCACTTCGGGCGGAATCTCCTGCAACTGCACTCCCAGCCAGCCGCGGGCCACTCGGCCTTGCTCTTTCAACCGCTCGTAAACGTCACGGGCGACTTCGCTGGGAATGGCGAAGCTGATGCCCTGATAGGCCTCGCCGATGATCGCGGTGGTGATGCCCACCAGCTCGCCGCGGACGTTCAACAGCGGGCCGCCGCTGTTGCCCGGATTCACCGCGGCGTCGGTCTGCAAGAAGTTCCGATAAATTCCGTGCTCCAGGCCGCGGCGTTGCGTGGCGCTGACGATGCCGCAGGTGACCGTGCGGTCGAGACCGTAAGGATTGCCGACGGCCAGCACCCAGTCGCCGACCTCCAGCTCGTGGCTGTCGCCCCAGGCCGCCGCCGTAAGGTTGAGGGCGTGAACGCGCAGCACGGCCAGATCGGTAAGCACGTCGTAGCCCACCACGTCAATCTCGTCATTCGCGACCGTCCGCCCATCGCTCATGTGTACCTGCACCAGACTGGCGTTCTGAATGACGTGAAAATTGGTCAGCACGTAGCCGTTCTCGGCGTCGATCACCACGCCCGAACCTTGCCCCCGCCGCTCGAAACGGCCGCGGCCAGGCGCAAACTGAAAGCCCCATTCGTCGCTGGAGGCGTTGCGGCCAAGCTGCACTTCTTGCGAGGTGTCGATGTGGACGACGCTCGGCTCAATCCGCCGGGCCACCAACCGGAAGGCCTTCGACGTATCGGAGAGCTTCACCAGCTCCGCCGAATCGCGAAGGCGGTCGAGCTCCTTCGTGGCCGCTTCGGCACGGGCACGAAGCTGGCCGCGCGTCATTGCATACTGCACCTGCTCCGCCAGGTGCGGCAGCACCAATGCCAGGCACAACACCGCCAAAATCCAGAGCAATCGCAGCAGCCGACGGTCGGGGCTGGCGGACCTGACCGGTTGCGGCAGAGAAACATCATCCATCATCCAGCTTCCTATGTGTTGGTTTCAGCGCCGTCATTATAGACGGCTCCTGCGTGAAGCAACATCATTGATACGTCACGCGGTCGGAAGTGAGGCGTTCGCGGCGGTTGGGGCAGAGCCTAAGCGATGCCCCGCGTGGCCACGACCAGACAGCGGCCGTGGGGCAAAAAGTTCACGGGGGCGAAGCCGTCGGCTCACGGAAGGTAAAGCCTGCCTGCCCACGCGCACCGCGTCGACGTCCAACAGCGTTTGTATAAGGAAAACCACAACTCGGCCCGCGTATTGGCGATCGTTTCGGACCCGTTCGGCATCTGCGAGGCTGAGCACAATGTGCGAACAGAAGCGAACGAAGGGATGTACGCGAAGGTTCCGGTCTTTGACGGAAAGGACGCCCATAGCGGATATCGCGATGGCGCAAACTCGGCAAGACGGTCTGCAGTTCGGCCGGCCGACGCGACGAAATGCTCCCTGGGCAGAGGCGTCGTCTACTACTTGCCAATCCAAGCCGCAATCCGCAGGGCCAGCCATGCACGGGCGTATTCCCACCACGACCACCATCCTGATCATCGACGACGAAACGAGCGCCATCGATGATGTCGCGCACGCTTTACGTTTGACCGATTACGCCTGCCAATGGGCGACCTCCGAAACCGAGGCCGTCGAGTGCGTCCGCCGCGCGACGCCCGACCTGGTTGTTTCGGACATCGACCTGGCGGGCAGCAGCGGCCTGGAGCTTTGCCAGCAGCTCCGGCAATACCCCGGAATGGCCGACGTGCCCGTGATTTTCATTTCCGGCGCTCAGATTCCCGACGTCGTGCGGCAAGCACGCATGGCGGGCGGCGTCTATTTTCTGCGCAAGCCGTTCGACCCGGAAGTACTGATCGAACTGGTCGACAAGGCGCTCTGGATGCCGCACGTGTTGCGCCGCCAGTTGCAGCCCTGCCTGTAAAGTTGGGATAGCTCCCTGTCGGCCCTGGCTCACCGTCAATCAGGCGTTGGGCGTTAGGCGTTGGGTATCAGGCGCCGAGATCGGAGAGACCTGCAAATTGCAAATCTGCAATGCCTAACGCCCAACGCCTTGAACCCCGTGCTGCGATAGCGAACAATAGTGGGCGCGGTTTGAATCGCGGCCGTGATCCGGCATCGATTCGGGATCTTGCCTCTTTCCATTAGGTTCGCCTGACTCATGAAAATCGCCATCGTCGGCACCGGCTATGTGGGACTTGTCACCGGCGCGTGTTTTGCCGAAACCGGCAACGACGTGACCTGCGTCGATGTCGACGCCCAGAAAATTGCCCGCCTCACGGAAGGCGATGTGCCGATCTATGAGCCGGGCCTGGGCGAGATCGTGGTGCGCAACAGCGAAGACGGCCGGCTGCACTTCACCACCGACCTGGCCTCGGCGGTCGGGCCGGCACGGCTGGTGTTCTTGGCAGTCGGCACGCCCAGTGCCGACGACGGCTCGGCCGACCTCAGCACGTTGTGGACGGTGGTCGACCAGATCGCCGGCCTTCTCGCGCATGACGCAATCGTGATTACCAAAAGCACGGTGCCCGTGGGAACCAACACCGCCATTTGGCAGCGGCTGCGGGAACACACCGGTCGCGAGTGCGACGTGGCCAGCAATCCTGAGTTCTTGAAAGAGGGGGCCGCGCTGGACGACTTCATGAAGCCCGACCGGGTCGTGGTCGGCGTCCGTCGGCCGGAAGTGGCCGAGGAATTGCGCGAGCTTTATGCGCCCTTCCTGCGGACGGAAAAGCCGTTTCTGGTCATGTCGCCGGAGAGCGCCGAGATGACCAAGTACGTTTCCAACGCGCTGCTCTCGACCAAAATCAGCTTCATCAACGAGGTGGCCAATCTTTGCGAACGGATGCAAGCCGACATCAACGACGTGCGCCGCGGCATCGGGCACGACAGCCGCATCGGCTTCGCCTTTCTGTTTCCCGGCGTCGGCTACGGCGGCAGTTGCTTTCCCAAGGACGTGCGGGCACTGAAGGCCATGGCCCGCGCCCACGGAATCGAACCCCGCTTGCTGGCCGCCGTCGACGCCGTGAACGAACAGCAGAAGACGGTGATGTTCGCCAAGCTGGCCCGGCGTTTCGCCCGTTTTGACGGCCGAAAGATCGCCGTTTGGGGCCTGGCGTTCAAGCCCCGCACCGACGATATCCGCGAGGCGCCCGCCCTGACGCTGATCGACGAGCTGTTGGCGCAGGGCGCTCACGTGCAGGTCCACGATCCCGAGGCGATGGAGAACGTGCGCGGCCGCTACGGCGACCGGCTGCTCTATGCCGAAAGCAAATACGACGCGCTCAACGGCGCCGAAGCGTTGGTGATCATGACCGAGTGGAAGCAGTTCGTACACCCGGATTTCGACGAAATGCGCCGGCGGATGAAGTCGCCGCTGATCTTCGACGGCCGCAACATCTATGAGCCGGCGCACGTCCGCGCCGCGGGCTTTGCCTATGAGTCGATCGGCCGCGCGCCGGTAGAAGCTACCATTTCTTCGGCAATCGTGCGATGATAGAGGGGCAGACCTAAAACGGTCCCATTTGCACCGAATCCTCAATTGTCAGGAGCTTTTGCATGTCCACCCGCGCTCTGTTCACGACCGCCACCGCGTTGCTTCTGGCTACGTCGACGCTCGCCGCCAATGCGGCCGCGGCCGACGAGGCCGTGAAGCTTTCCTGGAAGTTCAAAAAGGGCGAGAAACTGCACTACGTCGTCGAGCAAAGCACGACGACCGAAGGCCGGTTCGGCGGACAAGCGATCAAAAACGACATGAAGCAGACGCTGGACCTGGCGTGGACGGTCAACGACGTCGCCGACGACGGGACGGCGCACCTCACGCAAACCATCCGCCGCGTGCGGCTGAAGATGAGCCAGCCCGGCGATCCGGGCGTGGAATACGATTCGTCGTCGAAAGAAGCTCCCCAGGGTTTCGCGGCCCAGATGGCCGGAGTTTACAAAGTGCTGGTGGACAAGCCGATCAAGGTGAAGATGAGTCCGCTGGGCACCGTCAGCGACGTCACGCTTCCGGAAGGGCTGGCCGACGAAATGAAGCGCTCTGCCGGACCGGGGCCGGCGGCGGCCATGTTCAACGAAGATGTTGTGAAGCAAATGGTCGGCGGACCGGTGTTCGTCTTGGCCGACCATGCGGTGAAGAAGGGCGAGACGTGGAAGCACCAGGCCGCGATGTCGAATCCGCAGATCGGCAAGTCGACGATCGAGTTCACTTTTACTTACCTCGGCACGGAGAAGCAGGATGGCAAAGAGTTCGACAAGATCGGCATGTCGATGAAGATGTCGATCACCCCCGCCGGCGCCGGCGCGCCGACCGTCGAGATCAAGAGCCAGCAGTCGGAGGGTGACATTGATTTCGACCGCGCCGCCGGCCGTCTGGAAAAGATTCGGACGAAATCGAAGATGGCCATGGCGATCACCGCCGGCGGCACCAAACTCGATCAAGCGATCACGTCCGACAACTCGATGCGCCTGACCGACGGCAAAGGCGACGAAAAGGCGTCCGAGACCGAGAAATAGCGTATCAGCCACGGCGGCAAAACAACGATCGTAGGGTGGGACCAGCGAGCTTGCGAGCGCCGGCCCACCATTGAGTCGCGCCGACGGTGGGCCGGCGCTCGCAAGCTCGCTGGTCCCACCCTACCTATCGCAACATTCGCGGCGACGGCCCACGGAGTTCGTTTGATGCCAGCCGAGCAACCGATTCTGTATACCATCGGCCATTCGACCCACTCGTTCGACGCCCTGTTGGAATTGCTGAGGCAACACGGCGTCACGGCGGTTGCCGACGTTCGTTCGCATCCTTATAGCGCGCGACTTGGGCACTTCAATCGCGAGGAGCTGTCGTCGGCGTTGGAGGCGGCCGGCATCAAATATGTCTTTCTCGGCAAAGAACTGGGCGCGCGACGCGATGAACGCGACTCCTACTCGGGCGACCGGGCGGCCTACGAACGCATCGCCGGGCTGCCCGGCTTCGCGGCCGGTCTGGAGCGGCTGCGCAACGGCGCCCGCGATTACCGAGTGGCCTTGTTGTGCGCCGAAAAAGAGCCGCTCGATTGCCACCGCACGGTGCTCGTTTGCCGCGAGTTGCGGGACGAGTTCGAGATCCGGCATATTCTGGCAGACGGCAGCCTGGAGCGCCACGCCGACACCGAGCGCCGCCTCGTTCAAGAGACCGGCGTCACGCGGACCTTGTTCGATCCGCCGGACCTGACCGACGACGATCTCGTGCAGCAGGCCTACGACGAGCGAGCGCGAAAGATCGCTTACCGCGCCGCACAAGAGGAGGTGCCCCAGTGAGCTCCGCCACGGCGCCGATGCAGGCGAACATCACCTTGTTCACGATCGGTTTTACCGGCAAATCGGCCCGCGAATTCTTCGAGCGGCTCGAACGATCGGGCGTGCGCCGGCTGGTCGACACGCGGCTGAACAACGTTTCGCAGCTCGCCGGCTTCACCAAGAAACGCGACCTGGAATACTTTCTGCGCGCCATCGCCGACATCGATTACACCCACGATCCGGGACTGGCGCCGACCAAGGACCTGCTCGACGATTACAAGAAGAAACGCATCGACTGGGACGAGTACGCGCGGCGCTTCGACGAGTTGCTGCGGTCGCGGCGGCCGGCCGAGCGGCTCACGCTCGACGAACTGGATGGCGCCTGCCTGCTGTGCAGCGAACCGACACCGGAGAACTGCCATCGCCGGCTGGTCGCCGAATATCTCAAGGAGGAGTGGACACATGTAACCATTGAACACCTCTGAAACTGCGCGAGGAATCGCTGAGATGACCAGGCTTGTCTGTCTCGCCAATTCGAAGCGGCCGCATGGCCGGTGTGTGGCCGGCATCGATCTCGACACCGGCCGGTGGCTGCGTCCCGTCCCGGTGGAACACGACGCCGTGCCCGAAGAGCGATTGTGGCTGTCGGGCACATTCCTGGCGCCGCTCGACGTTATTGAATTGGAGTTGGCTCCGATCAGCCCCACTCCGCGTTTTCAGCGTGAGAACCACGTGGTCCGCGACTGGAACTGGGCCCGGCGCGGCCGTCTGAAAGCGACCGAGCTGTTGCGATATGTCGAGGAGCACGCGCCGATCTTTCACGGCAGCGAAGACCGCGTGCCGCCCTACGTGCTCGATTTCTTGCCGCCCGCTGAATGGAAGTCGCTGCAATTAGTCAGGCCGCGCGGCCTGACGTTGGAGCGCGATCCGGCCGGTCCGCACCGTTGGCGTGCCCGCTTCCGCGACCGCGACAACCACAAATACTGTTTTCGCGTCACCGATCCGGTGATTACGCGGCGGATGGAGTCGGGCGAGAAGATCGCCGACGATTGTTTGCTGACGATCGCCCTCACCAAGCCTTATATTCCGCCCGACACGACGGCGGCCCCGCGGTGCTACAAGCTGGTGGCCGCGGTGATCGAACTGGCGTTTGGATAAGCAAGATCGGCACTGCGTTGGACGTAGGGTGGGACCAGCGAGCTTGCGAGCGCCGG